>JAIVWR010000094.1:0-5303 GCA_048636435.1 Acidobacteriota bacterium
ACAATGAGAATTCTGCAGATCGCGCCGCTGGCGGAGAGGGTGCCGCCAATCCGTTATGGCGGCACTGAGGCGGTGGTAAGCCTGCTCGCTGATGGCTTGGTGCGGGCGGGCCACGAGGTTGTCCTGTGGGCTTCCGGCGACTCCCTCACCCTGGCCGAGTTGCGGTCGGTTTACCTCCACGGCCTGCGGCTGGATCCAGCCGTGGCTGACCCACGCCCCTACGAGTGGGTGCACGTGGTTGAGGCGATCAAGGACGCCCAAGAGTTCGACATCATCCACAATCATGAAGGCGGGCAGGTGATGGCCCTGGCCGGCCTGGTCGACGTGCCCATGCTGACCACGATGCACTGTCTGATCGATCCGGACATGAAATTCGTCTGGGAGCGCTACCGCGGCTTCTTCAATACCGTCAGCCAGGCGGAACGAGCGACCGTTCCTCCCCTGGCAGGCCCCCGCTTCGCCGGCGTCGTCTACAACGCGGTGGACGTGGCAAGCTTTCCCTTCCGCGCCGACAAGGACGACTACCTGTTGTTCATCGGCCAGATAGCATCGGCAAAGGGTGCGCACCTAGCCGTCGAGGTAGCCAGAAGGCTTGGCATGCGGCTGGTCATTGCTGGCAAGGTCGACCCCCACAATAGGCAGTACTTTGCGGAGACGATCGAACCGTACATCGACGGAAAGCAGATCCACTTTGTTGGCGAGGTTGGCCACGAGAAGCGGGAGCTGTACGCAAATGCCCGCTGCCTGCTCGTGCCGATCTGCTGGGAGGAGCCCTTCGGCCTGGTCATGGCTGAGGCAATGGCCTGTGGCACGCCGGTCATCGCCTTCAATCGTGGCGCCGCCCCTGAGCTGATAGTGGACGGGGAGACTGGCTACATAGTTCGCGATGTGGATGAGATGGCCGAGGCCGTAGGCCGCCTCGACCGCCTCGACCCCTACCACTGCCGTCGGCACGTAGAGGAGAACTTCGACGCCCCCATCATGGTTCAGCGCTACATCGAGATCTACCAGCGCATCCTTGCCTGGCAGACCTCCCGCGTCGAGGCTACGCCCGTGCCTCTCCCCTCTCCCCAGGGTATGAGAGTAGCCTAGAAACAATTGGCCTGCGAAGTCGGCCTATGTAAGTAGGATCGTCTGTGATGGTAGCAACTCATCACGACCGGCAATTGGAGGAGACAGTCCTCAGCACCTTCAACCAGGCCCACCTGCCAGATGCGGAGGCGCTGAGGGTGCTGGTAGTTAAGGGCGTAGTCTACATCGATGGCCACGTCGGCAACTACCAGGCGAAGAAGACCATCACCTGCCTAGCTGCCTCTGCGCCCGGCCTGCGCAAGGTGGTCAATCGCTCGCGGGTGGTGCCGGCCGCCCTTGTCCACGATGAAGCGCTAGCCGAGAGAGTGCGCCGGTGCATCCAAAGCCATCCCTTGCTCAGAAGCGGCCCCGTCTCTGTGCGCTGCATGGAGGGCACCATCGAGCTGTCGGGGACAGTGGACCGCCCTTCCCAGCGCTTGCACGCCGAAGATGCCGCTTGGTCAGTGGGAGGCGTCTGTCAGGTGCTTAACAGGCTGCAGGTGTCCTACGCCGGCGTCCCTGAGGAACGGGAGGTGGGCCAGCATCTCGAGCAGCATCTCCAGTATTGCCTTGGCGTGGCACCCTGGCAGATCAGCGTCGAGGTGGAGAGGGGAACAGCTTACCTACGGGGCAGGGTACTCTCCCAGTCTCTCCTCCAGCTCGCCGAGGACCTAGTGCGCTGGCATCCCCACATACGCGACGTCGTCAATCGTCTCATCACGGAAGAAGCCTCTTCCCACAACCAGCACCTCACCGCGTCGTGAACTTTTCCTACCAGCCGTTGCTTGCCTTTGCAGGCTGTCAATGCTAGCCTTTCCTCCATGACCACATCTCCAACCCCTCCCAATCCCAGGGCGAGAAAGAAAGGGCTCCTCCCCGAGAGTGAGCCCATGCTTATTCGGCACATACACGATGCCCTGGTGATCAGGGAACAGGACATCTTTCTCCTCACCAATACCTTCGGCAACGTCCCGCTGGACAATCCCAGCGGCTTCGGCCTTTACTATCTCGACACTCGCCACCTGTCTGTCTACGATTTCTCCTTCGCCGACGCCCGGCCGGTAGTGCTGCTCTCCACCGCCGAGCTGGGCTTCAGTGAGGAGCAGACCCTCACTAACCCCGCCATGCCCTGCCTGGAGGGCCGAATCCTCCCCCCTGGCAGCGTAGAGGCGCGGCGGCAGCGAGTGGTGGATGACGTGCTGGAGGAAACCCTGCGTGTCACCAACTACAACATTTTCCCCATCGAGATCGACGTGGTCTACACCCTGGACGCCGACTTCGCCGATATCTTCGAGGTGCGCGGGAGCAAGAGAGAGAAGCGGGGCCAGATCCTGCCGCCCCGCATGGAAGACGGCACAATGGTCTTCGCCTACGATGGCCTCGACGGCCGCAGAAGGGAAACGAGGATCAGCTTCTCCCAACCCCCCTTCTCTACCAAAGAGGGGCGAGTGACCTTCCGCGTCTCCCTAGGCCATCGAGAGAGCGCAACCATCCGCTTGCTGGTGGCTACCGATGGACGATCGAAGGCCGCTCGCGACACGGAACGTCTGGGGACTATCTCCTCCCACTACCGCCAGTGGATGGAGAGCGGCACTCAGGTGGTCACCAGCAACGAGTTCTTCAACGCTGTTCTGAAGCGCTCCTTCACCGACCTGCGCATGCTCTGGAACCGGGACGGCGATGGCGGCTACCTGGCGGCAGGGACGCCCTGGTACGATACCTTCTTCGGCCGAGACAGCGCTATCGTGGCCATGCAAATGTTGGCCTACAAGCCAGAGATCGCCCGCCATTCTTTGAAGATGCTGGCCCGCTGGCAGGGCAAGAAAGTCAACCCCTGGCAGGACGAAGAGCCAGGCAAGATCCTCCACGAGTGGCGTCAGGATGAGATGACGGCCACCGGCGAGCTGCCCTTCTCCCCCTACTATGGCAGCGTCGACTCCACCCCCCTCTTCCTCCTGCTCGCCGGCGAATACTACGCCTGGACGGCCGACCTAGAGGTGCTGCAAAAGCTGGAACCCAACCTGCGGGCAGCCCTCCACTGGATCGATTCCCTGGCTGATATCGACGGCGACGGCTACATAGAGTACGAGGCACGTTCCGCCACGGGCCTGCTCAACGAGGGCTGGAAGGACTCGCCCGACGGCATCATCAACGCCGATGGCACGCTCGCCAAGCAGCCCATCGCCCTGGTGGAGGTCCAGGGCATTGTCTACGCCGCCAAGAAGAAGCTGGCCCCCGTCTTCGCCGCCCTGGGAGACGAGGAGCTAGCCCAGCAATTGAGTCGGGAGACAGCCCAGCTTAAGCGGCGCTTCAACCGCGACTTCTGGCTGCAGGACAGTAACTTCCTTGCCCTGGCCCTGGACGGCGACAACCATCAGGTGGCCGCCATCACCTCCAACCCAGGGCAGGCCCTCTGGACGGGCATCGTCCAGCGGCGCCTGGCATCGCCGGTTGCCGATGTCCTGATGCGCAACGACATGTTCAGCGGCTGGGGCATCCGCACCCTCAGTGCCGCCTCCAACCGCTTCAACCCATTGGGCTACCATTTGGGCACCATCTGGCCGCACGACAACTCCATCATCGCTGCGGGCTTCAAGAAATACGGGTTCGAGGACGAGCTGAACGAGGTGGCGACCGCCCTCTTCGACGCCGCCCGCTCCTTCCCCTACTACCGCCTGCCGGAGCTGTACGCTGGCAGTGCTCGCTCCATCCAGCACACGCCCGTCCCCTATCCCGTCGCCTGCCGACCTCAGGCCTGGGCGGCTGGCTCCTTCCCCCTCATCCTTCAGGCCATCCTCGGCCTGGCTCCTAACGCCCCTGAGGACGAACTGCTCATCGTGCGGCCGCGCCTGCCCTACTGGCTGGACAACGTTCAGGTGAGAAACTTGCGCGTGGGCCAGGGCAGCGCCGACCTCCTCTTCTCCCGCCGTGGCACCCGCACGCGGATCGAGGTTCTAGCCGCCCGCGGCCGCTTGAAGGTGGCGGTGGTAGGCCGCTGGCCCGCTACGAGCTGAAATCCCCTGCCAGCCCTATCCTCTGAGTCAGACTGGAACACGGAGGGGAGGCCGTCAGATGAGGTTCTTGTTTTCGGTCAGAGGTCTGGCAGAGTCAGCTCAGGACACGACAGTACTTAACCAATCCTCACCTTCGCCCACGCAGCAGACGAAGGAGTGAACGCCGGTTGGCGGTCGTGTCCCAAACAGAATCCCTGAGGACGCGCCGATAGAGGCCCGCCGTGGGGATGGAGCGGACGAACTCCACGATCTTGCCGGCGATGACCTCCGGCCGCTCCTTGAGGGATACGAAGAGGGCGTTGCCTTTCCCCGCCACCTCCTGAAATACCTCGATATCGGAGCAGATAGCCGGCAGCCTCAGGAGGCCAGCCTCCAGGAGGGGGAGGGAAGCGCCTTCGTAGCGGCTGGGAAGGAACACGGCGTCCACCAGGGTATAGACGTCTCGTACCACCTCCCGCGAGCGGGTCAGGGGCGTGCCATCGGGAGAGGTCATCTTGCTCAGAAAGATGACGTCTCTAGCCACGCCCCGCTCTTTGGCCCTTCGTCGCAGGCCCTCAAGCTGGGCCATGGCCTCCGGAGCATGGGGGTCGGGAGCACCGGTGACCAGCAGCTTGACCTTTCCCACCAGCTTCTTGAGTTCGGGGAGAATGTCGATGCCCAGGCCGATGTTCTTGGTGCGCGACACGCGGGTGGGGGTGAAGAGGACGAGGTCCTGGTCCCACAAACGCAGCTCTTGGTGCAGCCAGCGACCGGTCTCCGACAGGGCGAGCCAGAAGGGTAGGTCCACCGGGTTGGGAACCACCGTGATGCGAGAGGCGGGAACGCCGAAGAGCTTGGCCAGGTTCTTGCGTCGGAAATCGCTGTTGGCCACATAGGTCACGCCGGGCACGGGCCTTCGAAGGATATCCCAGGGGTAGCCGTGGTGAGGGATAGTGCAGTCGGGGTCGAGATAGGTAGCGTCGTGAGTCCAGGCGAGGTAATGGCTCGTCTTCTCGGCGGCCAGCTCGGCCAGGGCGGCGGTGGCAGCAAGATTGAGGTGCATAGTGAGAAGGTTGTGAACGATGCAGGAATGAGCGCCGGCAAGAAGGGGTCGCAGCTTCTCCCTGATCCTGTCCTTGAGAGCGGAGAACTCGTCCGGTACCAGGCCCTCCCTGAGTTGCGGTTCCATCTTCGCGTAGGGCGGGTACTCCGAGGAGAGCTCAGGCACGCTGGCTGCAC
>JAIVWR010000095.1:0-5232 GCA_048636435.1 Acidobacteriota bacterium
CAATATGGAGGCCAGGCCCCCTACCACGATGGTGGTCAGGAAGTTTATGGAGAGCAAGAAGTTGAAGCTCTCGGGGCTGACGTATCCCACCACCTGGGCATAGGTTCCGCCAGCGATGCCGCCGTAGAAGGCGCTGATGGCGAAGGCAATGGTCTTGTAGCGGGGCACGCTGATGCCCATCGCTTGGGCCGCTATCTCGCTGTCGCGAATGGCCACGAAGGCCCTGCCGACACGGCTGCGGACAATGTTTATGGCAAGGATCATCATCATGAAGGCGATGAACAGGGCCAAGAAGTATATCCACTCATCGTTGCTCAGCTTGATGCCGAACCAGTCCGCTATGAACTCCGGCGGAGGTGGCACCTCTGGCCTGACATTGATGCCTTGGGTGCCATGGGTGAGGCCATCGTATTTCTTCAGAATCTGAGGGGTGGCCAAGGCCAGGCCCAGAGTGGCGATGGCTAGATAGGGCCCTGTGAGTCGCAGGGCCGGAATGCCGATGAGAAAGCCTAGGGAGCCAGCAATGATGCCCCCCATGATTATGGTGGTCCAGAAAGGCCAGCCGTAATCGACCATCAGGATGGCAGCCGTGTAGCCGCCTACGGCCACGAAGGCGCTGTGGCCCAGGGAGATCTGGCCGTTGTAGCCGGTGAGAATGTTGAGGCCGAGGGCCACGATGACCCACATCGCGATCATGCTGCCCTGGAAGGTGCGATACGTACCGAACCGAAGAGGAAAGCCCTCGGGCAAAACGTGGCTGAAGGGAACCCACCAGATGAGGAAAAACGCGAGAAGAGCAAAGATAACGATCTTTGATGTCGGCGGTGGGCTCAGCCGTATCATACTCGCCTCATCGTTCGTCTACCAAAGATGCCGGTCGGTCTGATCAGCAGCACCACAACGATGATGAGCAGAGTCACCGTCAGCTTCATATCGGGCCCCAGCCACTCCTTTGGGGTGTAGGTTCCCACCAGGTTCTCGCTTACGCCGATAATGAGTCCGCCAACTACCGCCCCCACCGGGCTGTCCAGGCCGCCCAGGACGGCGGCGGCGAAGGCGAAGAGGAGAACGCCCATCATCATGGGGGGCTGGAGCAGAATGAGGGGAGCGATGAGCAGCCCGGCCACCGCGCCGACGGCGGCTGAGAGGGCCCAGCCCACAGTCAGCATGCGCCCCACCCGAATGCCCATCAGACGGCTGGCGACCGGGTTCTGAGCGGTGGCCCGCATGGCCAAGCCCGTGGGAGTATATTGGAAGAACAGATAGAGGGCGACCATGATAGACACCGCGAAAACAAGAATGGTCAGGTCATGGTAGCTGACTACCGTCGGCCCGATATCCAGGGCACCTTCGCCCATGAACTTGACCCCCGTCACCTGGATCTCGGGCGGCGCGGGGAAGCCCTTGGGTATACCACCCCAGCGCCAGGTGGCCACGTTGTTAAGGATGGCGAACAGTCCCAGGGTGACGATGATGATGTTCAGGACGGGCGCTCCCTCCACCGGTCGTATGACCACGCGCTCGATGAAAGCACCCATCCCAGCCGCGATCAGCAGGACGAGGGGGAACATGACCCAGTACTCCCCCCATTGCAGGAGCGACCAGGCTACGAAAGTGGTCAACATGGCCATCTCGCCCTGGGCGAAGTTGAGGACGCTGGTGGAGCGATAGATAAGGACCATGGCCAGGGCCAGCATTCCGTAGACGCTGCCTGTGGCGATGCCTGTCACCACCTGCTGCCAAAACTCTGTCACCTTCAGTCCTCCCGAGTCCCTACTGGCCCAGATAGGAGCGCTGCACCGCTTCGTTCTTTCGCAGGTTCTCGCTGGTATCTGCCAGGGCGATGCGGCCCGTCTCCAGCACGTAGCCGTAGTGGGCGATTTCCAGAGCGAGCTTGGCGTTCTGCTCGACCAGGAGGATGGTTACCCCCTGCGTTCGGTTGATAGTCTCGATAATCCCGAAGATCTCCCGCGTGACCATGGGAGCCAAGCCCATGGAGGGCTCGTCCAGCAGGAGAAGGCGGGGCCGGGCCATCAGGCCGCGGCTGATGGCCAGCATCTGCTGCTCGCCGCCGCTGAGGGTGCCCGCTACCTGGCTCTTTCGCTCGGCCAGGATGGGAAAGTAGTCGAATACCTGATTGAGGGCCGTTTCGAAGTCTTGCCTTCGCTGCCGATATCCCCTGATGCCGCGCGCCAGATCGCGAATGCCCCCGGTAGCCGCATGGAACAGATAGTGCTGAAGTCGACCAAGTGGAGATAGGTCTTCCCGCTGGCTCAGGCGACCGCCGCCGTCTGCTCCGGAAAACCTGGAATAGGCCCCCAGCCTCAGGTTCTCCAGCACCGTCAGCTCGCTGAAAAGCTGCCGCCCCTCGGGAATGTGGGACATGCCCAGGGAGACAATCTGCTCCGGCGACAGGCGATCGATGCGGCGTCTCTCAAACTCGATGGTGCCACTCTTGGGTCGCAGGAGGCCCGATATGGCCCGCAGGGTGGTGCTCTTGCCGGCGCCGTTGGCCCCCAGCACCGTCACGATGCTCCCCTCGTGCACCTCCAGGGACACGCCGTGGAGGGCAACGATGGGCCCGTAGGCGGCGACAACTTCACGGAGCTGCAACATCGTTTCTACCCGCCCAGGTAAGCCTCAATCACAGCGGGGTCCTTTTGCACCTCCGCTGGTGTCCCCTCGGCGATCTTCCGGCCGAAGTTGAGGACGCAAATGCGATCGCAAATGGGCATGACAAGCTCCATGTGGTGCTCCACCACCAGGATGGTCACCCGGAATTCGTCACGGACACTCTTAATGACCTGGCCCAACTGTCCCAGTTCCTGATGGCTAAGGCCGCTGGCCGGCTCGTCCAGAAGAATCATCCGTGGCCTGGCGACCAGGGCTCGTGCCAGCTCTACCTGCTTCTGGATGCCGAAGGCAAGGTCGCCAGTCCGCATGTCCTTCACCGCTTCCAGGCGGAGGAATCTGACAACTTCTTCCGCCGTGTTCCGCGCCAGCGACTCCTCCCTCCATGCCGCCGGCAGGCGGGCGGCGCAGGCGAGCACCTCGAGAAACGTGTGGATGGCAGCGCTGGCAGATCGCCGGAGCACGTTACCCCTGAGGGGCGGGCAGAAGCGGCTATGCTGACCCACCAGCAGGTTCTCTATGACGGTCATGGTCTTGAACAGCTCGACGTTCTGGAAGGTGCGAGCGATGCCTACGTTCACAACGTCGTCGGCGGCTAGCTTCAGCAGATCATGGCCATCGAACGAGATATCCCCTCGGTCGGTGTCGTAGAGGCGGCTTATGCAGTTGAAGAGGGTGGTCTTGCCGGCGCCATTGGGGCCAATAAGAGCCGCGATCTCGCCCGGCTGCACCTCAAATGATACATCGTCCAGGGCGACGATCCCGCCGAAAGACTTAGTGACCTCGCGTATCTGTAATCCAGTCACGACCATACAAGAAAAGCTGGTGTCCGCATGCTGTACAGGACGTTAAGCTTTGGCACCGAATATAAAGGCTTTTGTTTTTACACGCAAGTGCTGCCGATAATAACAGATATAAACTTGTTCAACAAGTGATCTTCCAGAGAGGCCAGCGCCCGAACTGGTTTGACGCAGCCAGACAGGAATATTAAGATGCTAGCGACCAGGGCGGCGAACCTGCCTCGACTGATCGGGGGAGTATCCGCCGCCTTTGTGTCCTACCTGACGACAGGCGGAGAGTCGCTGACGATGACTGGCCGGGCCAAGAAGGACAATCCCAACCCCGGGACGGAGATGGCCAAGGCTTACGACGCCAGCCAGGTGGAGGACAGTCTGTACCGCCTCTGGCTGGAGGGAGACTACTTCACCGCTCACACCGATCCCGCCAAGCATCCCTTCACCATCATCATGCCGCCCCCGAACGTTACGGGCGAGCTGCACCTGGGCCATGCCCTCACTTCCACCATCGAGGACCTGCTCATCCGCTGGCATCGCATGAAGGGCGACTCCACCCTCTGGCTGCCCGGGGTAGATCACGCCGGCATAGCCACCCAGAACGTGGTGGAGAAGGAGCTCCTCAAGGAGGACCTCACCCGCCACGACCTGGGGCGAGAGGGCTTTCTGGAGCGCGTGTGGGAGTGGGTGGGCAGGTATCGTCACATCATCAGCCGGCAGCATCAGCGCCTGGGCGTCTCCTGCGACTGGAGCCGCGAGCGCTTCACCATGGACGAAGGGCCCCAGAAGGCGGTGCGCACTACCTTCGTCAACCTTTATCGCGACGGCCTCATCTATCGGGGCGAGCGGATTATCAACTGGTGCCCCCGCTGCCAGACCGCCCTGTCCGACCTGGAGGTGGAGCACAAGGAGCACGCTGATCACCTCTGGTACGTCCGCTACCCCCTGCTGGACGAGAGAGGAGAGCCTGGCGACGAGTACATTACCATCGCCACCACCCGCCCGGAGACCATCGTTGCCGACGTGGCGGTGGCGGTGAATCCGGACGACCCCCGCAACCAGGGCATGATCGGCCGCACGGCGCTCTTGCCCATCATGGATCGTCGCATCCCGGTGGTTGGTGACGCGGCGGTCGATCCCGCCTTTGGCACGGGCGCCCTGAAGATAACGCCCGGCCATGACCAGGTGGACTTCGAGGTGGGCGAGCGCCACGGCCTCTCCGCCATCGTGTCGGTGGGGCCGGACGGGATGATGACCGAAGAAGCAGGGCCCTACGCTGGCCAGGACCGCTTCGCTTGCCGCGACGCCATCGTGGACGACCTGGAGGCCCTGGGCCTGATGGAGAAGATCGAGCCCTACGGCCACTCCATCGGCCACTGCCAGCGCTGCGACACCATCGTCGAGCCCGTCGTCAGCCAGCAGTGGTTCGTGAGCATGAAGCCCCTGGCGGAGCCGGCCATGGCGGCGGTAAAGGACGGGCAGATCAAGATCGTTCCGCGGCGGTTCACGAGGGTGTACCTCCACTGGATGGAGAACATCCGCGACTGGTGCATCTCCCGCCAGCTCTGGTGGGGGCACCGCATCCCCGTGTGGTACTGCGACGACTGCGACGAGATTATAGTCGCGCGCGAGGAGCCGACGCGGTGTGGCTGCGGCTCGGCGAAGCTCCGGCGCGACGAGGACGTTCTCGACACCTGGTTCAGCTCGGCGCTGTGGCCTTTCTCCACCATGGGTTGGCCCGACGAAACGGCCGACATGAAGTTTTACTATCCTACCGACCTCCTCTGTACGGCCGCGGATATCATCT
>JAIVWR010000096.1:0-5172 GCA_048636435.1 Acidobacteriota bacterium
TGCATCGACGGCAATGGCCTCGAGTTCCTGCAGCTCTGGGGCCCCTACCCGGCGATCATCAGCGAGGACGAGGGGGTCCGTCGCGCGGGCGTGGAGGGCCTCCGTGACATCGTCCGCCTTGCGGCACGGCTGGGCGTGCCCGCCTCGGGCATCCGTCCTACCAGCCACAACCCGCGAGGGGACTGGTGGCCGCACCCCCAAAACCACAGCGGGGCGTCGGAGGACCGCCTGGTCCGTTCGATCGACGAGGTCCTCGAGGTCGCGGTGACCGAGGGTGTCGATATCGTGCTGGAGGCGCACTCCACCTCCACGCTCGACTCGGCCGAGCGGATCAAGCGCGTCATCGAGCGCACGGACCCAGCGCACGTGAGAGTCAACATCGACACCGCCAACTTCGTGAAGGACCTGGCCACGGCCTGGGACTCGACGACGATGATCAACGAGTTCTTCGACATCCTCGGCGAGCATTGCGCGACCGTCCACGTCAAGGATTTCTACCTCGAGGACCGCTTCATCGTCCATATCAGCGAGACCATCCCGGGCAACGGGATGATGGACCTTGACACGGTGCTCCAGCGGACGGCGGCGCTGGGTCCCGAGACCTACGCCATCGTGGAGCATTTGCCGCTGGGTCAGATCGCACAGGCCAAGCGCCACCTCACCGAGCGAGCCAGCGCGCTGGGCATCGAGGTGCATTGAGGCGATGATCGTCGACTGCCACCAGCATTTCTGGGATCTCGAGAAAGTCGAGTACTCCTGGCTCGTGCCGGACTACGGGCCCATCTACCGGACGTTCAAGCCGGCCGAACTGGAACCCCAGCTGGCCGCGGCAGGCGTAGACCGCACCGCCCTGGTCCAGTCGGCCAATTCATTCGAGGACACCGACTCCATGCTTGCGCACGCTGCCGCTCAGGCATGGATCGGCGCCGTCGTCGGCGCGGCGCGCCCCGGCTTCGCTCAGGTCCAGCGGACGACGGTCGCCCCCTGCTGCTTCATTTCGGCGACCAGCCGCTCGCATTGATGCCCGTGACCTCGCCGGCATCGCCGTCGATGAACTCCTCGGCTCCCACGATATCGCCCAGGTAGACCTCGGCCACCGTGGACTGGGTGTCAGGGTCGAGGGCCCGCTCCATGGAGTACTTGACGTCGCTGGCAGTTACCTGACGGTCCCCCTTGTGAAAGAGGACGCCTCGCCGCAGCTGGAATGTGTAGACCGTGCCGTCGTCGCTCATGTCCCAGCGCTCGGCGATGTCCGGCACGATCTGCAGCTCCCGATCGATGGTCACCAGGCCGCCGAAGACCTCCACGATATAGTTGGCGGAATCGACGTCGCTGGCGCAGGCGGGGTCGAGGGTCAGAGGGTCGCGGCCCAGCAGCCGCAGCTCGCCGCCGGTCACGGGTGCCGCCGGCGTCCCGTCGCCCGAGGGGCCTCCTTCGTCGCCGCCACAGCCGCCCAGGAGGGCCAGCACGCCAACAACCACGGCGGCCAGACCGTAACAGCCAGAACGCAGGAACAGTCTCAAGGAGATTCCTTCGGAATCCCCACTCCCGGCCTGAGCGCTATGTGCAGCTCCTTCAGTTGGGCATCGGAGACCGTGGAGGGCGCGCCGAACAGGGGGTCGGAGGCGGTCTTCGTCTTGGGGAAGGCGATCACCTCCCGAATGTCCCGCTCGCCGGCCAGGATCATCACCGTGCGGTCGAGGCCGGTGGCAATGCCGCCGTGCGGCGGCGCCCCGTACTCGAAAGCCTCCAGCATGTGGCCGAACCGGTCCCGGGCCTCCTCGGGCGCGATGCGCAGCAGGCTGAACATCTTCTCCTGCACGTCGCGGCGATGAATTCGGATGCTGCCGCCGGCTATCTCCCAACCGTTGCAGACCAGGTCGTAGGCGCGGGCGCGAACGCGACCGGGGTCGGTATCCATGAGGGACACGTCCTCTTCTTTGGGAGAGGTGAAGGGATGATGCACAGGGTCCCAGCGCTCCTCGGCCTCGTTCCAGCCCAGGAGAGGGAAGTCGGTGATGAAGCAGAAGACGAAGAGGCCCTCGTCGATCAAATTCAGGCGCCGAGCCATCTCCCGCCGCAGGCCGTCCAGGGCCTGGCTGGCCTGCTCCTCCTGATCGGCCACCATGATGATCAGGTCGCCGCGGTTGGCACCGGCGCGGGCGGCGATGGCCCGCACCTCCTCCAGGCGCAGGTGGCGGTGCATAGGCGAGTGGAACTCCTCGGCGGCCAGTTTCTCCACGGGCCCTTCACCCGTCAAGCCGATGGATATGAGTCCCTTGCCGCCCACCGTCTTGACGAATGCGGTGAGTTCGTCGATCTGGCGGCGGCTGAGAGCAGCACCGCCGGGCGCGCAGATGGCCCGCACCACACCGCCGGCGGCCAGTGTCTGCTGGAAGACGGTGAACTCCGATTCGCCCAGCAGGTCGGAGACGTCCACCAGCTCCATGCCGAAGCGCAGGTCTGGCTTGTCGGTGCCGAACCGGCGCATCGCCTCGGCGTAGGTGAGGCGAGGGAAGGGCTTGATGATCCGCACGTCCGGCCGGAGCGTCTCCACCATCGCCGTGTGGAGGTCCTCCATCAGGTTCAGCATGTCCTCTTCGTCTATGAAGCTTATCTCGATGTCGAGCTGGGTGAACTCCGGCTGCCGGTCGGCCCGCAGGTCCTCATCGCGGAAGCAGTGGGCGATCTGGAAGTAGCGCTCGAAGCCGGCCACCATCAGCAGTTGCTTGAGCTGCTGTGGCGACTGGGGCAGCGCGTAGAAGCGGCCGGGGTTGACGCGGCTGGGCACCAGGTAGTCCCGGGCGCCCTCGGGCGTGCTCTTGATGAGGATGGGCGTCTCCACCTCTATGAACCCCCGCTCGCTGAGGAAGCTGCGGATGAACTGCACCACCTTGTGGCGGAAGACTATGTTTCGGTGCATGCGCTCCCGCCGCAGGTCCAGGTAGCGATAGCGCAGGCGCAGCAGGTCCTCAACCTCCGTCTCCTCATTGATGTAGAAGGGCGGGGTCTTCGACGGGTTGAGAAGGGTCGCGCCCTGAGCGTGCACCTCCACCTCGCCGGTGGCCATGTCGCGGTTCTCGGTGCCCGCGGGTCGCCGCCCCACCGTGCCCTTCACCTGCATCACGTACTCGCCCCGCATCTCGCTGGCCACCTTGTGGGCCTCCTCGGCCTCCTTGGGGCTGAACACCACCTGGACGATGCCGTCGTGGTCGCGCAGGTCGATGAAAATGAGGCTGCCGTGGTCGCGACGCCGGTGCACCCAGCCGGCCAGCGTCACCTCCTGGCCTTCGTGCTCGGCGCGCAACTCGCCACAGCTATGAGACTTGAGATTTGTTTTCATGACAAGCAGAGTTTCGCACGGCCCCCGCACCAAAGTCAACGTTGCCGCCCCCCAAGGGCGGTGCTACGATGCCAGTGGGTATCATGAGCAACGGAAGCGTCAGCCTGTACGTCCACATCCCCTTTTGCCAGTCCAAGTGCTCCTACTGCGACTTCAACTCCTACGCTGGGCTGGAGTCGCTCATCGAGCCCTACGTGGGCGCTCTGCTCGCCGAGATGGCGCTGTGGCGAGAGGCCACGCAGCACATGAGCGTGACCACCGTCTTCCTCGGCGGCGGCACCCCCAGCCTCCTGCCCCTGGCGGAGGTGGAGCGCATCATGACCGCCCTTCGCCGGCGCTTTAGCCTGGCCGACGACGCCGAGGTCTCCTTCGAAGCCAACCCGGGGACAGTCGATCGCCCCTACCTTCAGGGGCTGCGATCGCTGGGGGTGAACCGCCTGAGCCTGGGCGTGCAGAGCTTCCACGATGACGAGCTGGCCACGCTCGGCCGCATCCACACGGCAGCGCAGGCCCGCGAGGCCTTTGATACGGCGCGCCAGGCGGGCTTCGACAACGTCAACCTGGACCTGATCTACGGCCTGCCCCACCAGACGATGACCGCCTGGCAGGACACGGTGAGGGAAGCCGTCGCCCTGCGGCCCGACCACCTGTCGCTGTACGCTCTGACGGTCGAGGAAGGCACCCCCCTGGCCGACGATGTGGCCCGCGGCCGCCTGCCCCCGCCCGACGCCGATCTGGCCGCCGACATGTACCTCTGGGCCGAGGATGCGCTGGCGGCGACCGGCTACCAGCACTACGAGATCTCCAACTGGGCCCTGCCGGGTCGCCCGTGCCGCCACAACCTGGCCTACTGGCTGAACGAACCGTATCTCGGATTGGGGGCCGGCGCTCACTCCTGCTTCGGTGGCTTCCGCTTCGCCAACGTCAAGGACCCTCACCGCTACGTCCCGCTGATGGGAGAAAGCGCGCAGAGCGATGGCCGCCCCGCCGAGGGTCTCGCTCCCTTCCTGGCAGGCCTGCGCCACATCGCCTCCGCCGAGCAGATGACGGCCGCTCGCACCATGGCCGAGACGGTCGTCCTCGGCCTGCGCCTGGTGGAGGGGCTTCGCCTGAAGGAGTTTCGCCGCCGCTTCGGGCAAGAGCTGATGTCCGTGTACGGCGCTCAGGTGCAAGAGCTGGAGGCCCTGGGCCTCCTGGAGCAAGCCAACGGCTGCCTTCGCCTCACGGCCAACGCCCGTCTGCTGGGCAACGAGGCCTTCCAGCGCTTCCTGCCCGACTAGGCCAGCCCGTGCAGTTCCTTCACCGCCGCTAGCAGCGGCTCGATGTCCGGCCCCCGGCCAGGGGGACCGGAGCCCATCGGGTCAGGCGCGAAGGGATTGCCCAACAGCACGTCGAGGCAGGTGCGCAGCGACCACGCCAGCGCCTCGCCCGCATAGCCACCCTCCAGCACGAACAGCAGCCGCCCCTGGCACAACTCCTCCGCCACCTCGCGCAGGATGAGGGCCAGCTCCCGGTAGCCAGCGCAGCTCAGCCGCATGCTGGCCAGGGGATCGCTGAAGTGGACGTCGAAGCCGGCCGAGACGAAGATTAGCTGCGGCCGAAAGCGATGCAGAATCGGCAGCAGCACCTCCTGAAAGACCTGGCGATACTGGTCATCGCCGCTGCCCATCGGCAGGGGCAGGTTCACCGTATGGCCGCGGCCTTCGCCCTCGCCTGTCTCCCTCCAGGAGCCGGTGCCCGGATAGAAGGGCGACTGATGAGTCGAGAAGTAGAGCACGGATGGATCGGCGTAGAAGGCGTCTTGGGTGCCGTTCCCGTGGTGCACGTCG
>JAIVWR010000097.1:0-5167 GCA_048636435.1 Acidobacteriota bacterium
CTGGCGCTCTGCGGCGGGCGCATCGTCTCAGCCGAGCCTCTCCCCTCCCCTGCCCTGCCCCTAACACTGGTGCTAGTGGAGAAGCTGGCACCCACTCCGGCCGCCTACCCCCGCCGCCCCGGCATCCCCGCCAAGCGGCCCCTGCGCTAGCAAATCGCTTCTGCCAAGCGCCTACAGACGTTCACCCAGTTCCGTCAGCGGCGAATTTTGACGCAAATGGGGCAATTAGGGCCGAAAAACGTCTGGACATGAGGATGATAATGCTTTATAAATTCAGAGACCCGTAACTGAAAAGGGTGGCGGAGCGACGACTATTTGCCCGAAGGCTCGCTCAATACACTTTTCCTGTAAGGAGGACGGAAGATGGAATTTCAAAGCGCCGGCTTCCAGAATCTGCCCAGTTGGTTAGGGCGGTTGATCCGCCTCGACCTCACGGTCTTCGACGACGTGAAGGACGAAGCGGCGGCCACGGTGCCAGCCCTGGCGGTGGTGGTGGTGGCCAGTCTTCTTGCGGGGCTCGGATCGTGGCTCTGGTGGATCTTCGAGATTGATTTCCCCGCCGGGGTGGACGAGAAGAACTTCGAGGTATTCTGGAAGACCGTCATCCTCGGAGGCATCTTCATGGCGGCGCTGTGGGTGCTGTGGGTGTACATCAGCGCTATGGTCCTCTCCCGCGTATTCGGCGCGGGGGCGGACATGAATCGACTGATGCGAACGATGGGCCTGGCATTTGCGCCCATGGCCATCTCTTTCCTGGTGGTCATTGGGATGCTGGCCGTGCCCCTTGGAGCGTTCGCTGTTGCCACAACCCTTCTGCTCACCAACGTGGCCATCCAGGCCACCACAGACGCTGAGCCACGGCAGGTGGTTGTGTCTAACCTGGCTGGCTTCCTTGTGTTTGCAATCGTCCTGGGGATCCTGGCTAATGTCGCCCAGATCTATGATATAGGCGGTCTGGCACCGGGCATCCTCTTCTTCGAACTCAACGTGTAGCTGCGTTGCTTCGCCCGCCTGCACGTAGCCCAGCCAGTCGCTAACACGACGGGGGACCCGCCCGCGGGCGGGTCCCCCGTCGTTGCTATTGCGTCCCTTGCTCCAAGGGAGCGGCTGGCCAAGCCAGCGACCTTGGTCTAGCCTACCGCCCCGTCTGCCCGTAGTTCCTCTATCTGCCGGCGGCTGTAGCCCAAGTCGAGAAGCAGCTCTTCCGTGTGCTGGCCACGCCTAGGGGCCAGGCTGCGCACCGATCCCGGCGTCTCCGATAGCTTGGCCCCCACCCCCACCTGCCGCACCTTGCCCACCGTCGGATGCTCCAGCTCCACCACCATGTCCCGCGCCCGCACGTGAGGGTCGTTGAACACCTCCTCCAGGCTGTAGACCGGCCCCACGCAGATGTCGAACTGGCGCAGGTATTCGAACCATTCGTCGCGCGTCCTGGTCTTGAACTCCTGGCGGAAGTACTCGAACATCTCGGGGTGCTTGTCGGCGTTCATCTGGTACGGAATGAAGTCCTCGCGGCCCAGGGCGCGACAGAGCGCCTCCCAGAACGCGGGCTCCAGGCAGCCGATGCTCAGCCACTGGCCGTCCCTGGTCTCGTAGACGCAGTAGAAGGGCACGGCGCCGTTGAGGAAGCTTTGGCCGGGCCGAGGAGCCGCGCCAGAGGCGAAGTACTGGCTGACGGCGCCCGCAAGGAGAGAGAGGACGCCATCGGTCATGGCCATATCGACGTACTGGCCCCGACCCGTCCGCTCGCGGGCGATGACGGCCGCCAGAATAGCGAAGGCTGAGTACAGGCCGCCGCCGGCGAAGTCGGCGATTATGTTCATCGGGATGGCTGGCGGCGTGCCCGGCCACCCGATCATCCCCAGAGCACCGCCGATGGAGATGTAGTTGATGTCGTGGCCCACCAGGCCAGCGTAGGGCCCGCTCTGTCCATAGCCCGAAAGGGAACAATAGACGATGCGGGGATTGATCCGGCTCAACGTGTCGTAGTCGGCCCCCAAGCGCTTCACCACACCTGGGCGGAAGCCCTCCAGCACCACATCGGCCCTCTCGACCAGCTTGTGGAACACCTGGCGAGCTGCCTCATCCTTGAGATTGAGGGCGATGCTGCGCTTGTTGCGGCTGAGCGCATTGAAGACCATCGCGCGCTCGCTGATGTCGCGCTCCAGCAGGCGGCGAGCGGCCTGGCCGGGCGCGCCGCCGGTGGCTGCCGGCTCCTCGACCAGCAGCACGTCGGCTCCCATGTCAGCCAGGAGCATCGAGCAGTAGGGGCCGGGAGCCAGGCGCGACAGGTCGAGAACGCGGATTCCCTCCAGAGCCAGCATGAGCAGCACCTCCCTGCTATATAGGAAAACGGGCGAGGATTCAGCCGCATGATCGCCCAGCGCCGAAACTGTGTCAAGCTTGCCCTGCGTGGCCGTTCTTGCTACGATATGGGCACAAAGTGGGGCTGTAGTTCAGTGGGAGAACGTCTGTCTGGCAGACAGAAGGTCGGGGGTTCGAGTCCCCCCAGCTCCACCAAGACCCGAATACAAAATCGGCCCCGGTTGGGGCCGATTCCATCTAAAGGTCCTACTACTTGCTCTCGTTTGCCAGCCAACTCCTGAGACGGTTCGTCGTGACGTGCTAAACGAAGATCCAGCGCTAGTGGGTGAGGGCTTGATCTGCCTGCCGCACCCGCTCGCAAAGGGTCACCAGCAGCTTCCGCTGGAGGCCGGGTACCGTCTCCAGCAAGGACACGAAATCTCGGCGATGAAGGACCAGCAGGTTCACCGGCGTCTCGGCGATGACCGTCGCGCTGCGCGGCTTCCCATCGATGACCGACATCTCCCCTACAACGTCGCCGGCGCCAAGCTCAGCGATCGCCTTGCCGTCCGCTTTCACTCGCGCCCTACCGTCGACTATGATGATCGCTTCCATCCCCTGCGCACCCTGCTTGGCCAAGACCGCCCCTTTGCGAAGCTGGACCTCGTCGATGTGCCTGGCAACGGCGTTGAGCTGGCGTTGGCTAAGCTGGCTGAATAGCGGCACGTTTCGCAGCAAATCAACCTTATCCGAACGACGGCAACGAAACATCGGCACGGCTATCTCCCCCACACGAAAGTATGAAGAGTCTACAGCCGCTCAGGCCTTCTGTCAACATCTCGATCTGCCGGCCCTGCTCCTCCCTCAGCCCGTAGCCGCCCTCGCGCCTGGCCGACGCCGCCGTGTGGCTTGTAGACGACCCAAAAACACGGTATGGTATAGGCGTGCCGTAGCTGGCAGACAAGAGGTCGGGGGTTGAGTCCCCCCGAGCTTCACCAAGACCTGTTTTACAGAGCAAAAGCGAAGAGCAGGAGTAGTAGGCGCCTCTTCCTCGCCAGAGAGCTGACGGTGGCTGCGAGTCAGCAACGGGGAGTGTGCCGAACTCGCCTGGGAGCAGCGCCGGCGAAGGGTCAGTAGCCGGCGACGGGCAGCGCCCGTTACAGCGCCCCCGAGCGTCCGTCCCTTGCCTGGCGGAAAGCAGGGTGGTACCGCGGAGTGGCCCTCCGTCCCTGTGGGCGGAGGGTTTTGGCTTTGCACAGACAATGGACACGATAGACCAGCTAGCCATCGTCGGCCGATTGGCCTTCGCCGCCGCTCTCGGGGCCTTCATTGGCCTGGAGCGAGAGCTGCGGGGCTACCCCGCGGGCGTGCGCACGGTGGCCCTCGTGGCTCTGGGCTCCGCCCTGTTCACCGACGTCTCCCAGCTCATGGGCGAACAGGACCGGGTGGCCGCCGGCATCGTCACCGGCATCGGCTTCCTGGGTGCCGGCGTCATCTTCCGCGAAGGCTACACCGTGCGCGGAATCACCACCGCCGCCACCATCTGGGCTGCCGCCGCCATCGGTATGGCCATCGGCCGCGAGCTCTACCTTGTGGCTGGCCTGGGGGCAGTGCTGGTGTTCATCCTGCTGGAGGCCCGACCGGTGGTGCGCAGGCTCGATGGCCTAACCAAGGGACGCCTGCGCGAACCAATAGAGCACGAGGACCCCGACCAGGAGGGGACAGAGAATGACCGATAGGTACAACCCGTCGGACATCGAGAAGAAGTGGCAGAGCAAGTGGGAGGAAGACCGCCTCTACGAGACGCCGGACGACGACCCTCGCCCCAAGTGGTACCTCCTTACCATGCTCCCCTACACCTCGGGCGACCTGCACATCGGCCACTGGTACCCCATGGCCCCCTCCGACGTGGCCGCTCGCTACAAGCGGATGCAGGGCTTCAACGTCCTCTTCCCCATAGGCTTCGATGCCTTCGGCCTGCCCGCCGAGAACGCTGCCATCAAGCAGAAAATCCACCCCTACAAGTGGACTATGGACAACATCCAGCGCATGCGCCAGCAACTGAAGTCGATGGGGGCGATGTTCGATTGGCGCCGCGAGGCCAGCAGCTGCGACCCCGAGTACTACCGCTGGACCCAGTGGTGGTTCCTTAAGTTCTACGAGAAGGGGCTGGCCTACCAGGCCAAGGCCCCCGCCAACTGGTGCCCCTCTTGCCAGACCGTGCTGGCCAACGAGCAGGTGCTGCCCAGCGGCGACTGCGAGCGCTGCGGCACCGCCGTCAGCCGCCGCGACCTCGAGCAGTGGTTCTTCCGCATCACCAACTACGCCGACGAGCTCCTCGACCACAGCCACATCCAGTGGCCGGAGCGAGTGGTTACCATGCAGAAGAACTGGATCGGCCGCAGCGAGGGGGTAGAGCTCGCCTTCGGGCTGGACGTGCCCGGCGTGGAGGAGAAGGAGATCCGCGTCTTCACCACCCGCCCCGACACCATCTACGGCGTTACCTCCTGCGGATACGCGCTGACTCCCTCCGCCACTACCCCGTGATCGCCAGCCATTACGATCACTGTCTTTTTGTCAACTCCGGGGTGCGGATTTCCGGTAATTCCCACCAACCTTCTGGCTAACTCCTCCAGCCGTCCCAGGCTTCCCTGTGGCTTGGTGAGGTAATCCAGTTTATGTTGAATCCCGGCTTGGTTTGTACGGTCTAACGGACTGATAGTCTCTAAAATCGAGTTAAATTTATCCATGCATTTTTCTCCCTGATTTATTTGTTTCATGGTGGCGGTAGTATATGAATGAGAGATTCATTTGTCAAGGCAAGCACGGCGTTTTTTGTTGAAAATGTTGCTAAGATGTTTTA
>JAIVWR010000098.1:0-5155 GCA_048636435.1 Acidobacteriota bacterium
CGGGCTGCGACCGAGGGTCAATGGTGATTGCCTGCACAGCAGTGAAAGGAGGTGCGCTGGAGGCGAGTACACGGTGGATGCGGTATGGCGCGACGGGATGTGCAACTTTGTAGGCCGCAGTCCCCGAAGGCGGGGGATGCGATAGAGAGAAGCCCATACCCGCGGCAAGCGTTGTCCCTGACACGAAGCAATGCCCCTACCAGCCTTGGAGCGCAGGGACGAATGCTCTGGCTAGACGCAGCAGGCTGGTGCTGCGCCGACACACGAACCTGAGGAGGTTCTCACAATGTCTGAGAAGAAGCTGAGTCGCCGTAGTTTCTTGCGGATCACTGGCGCCACCACGGCTGCCGCCCTGCTGGCGGCTTGCGCGCCGGCCACCCCGGCGCCGACGGAAGCGCCTGCCGAGGAGCCAGCCGAGGAGCCTGTCGAGGCCGACCAGCCCACGGGGGGTAAGCGCAAGAAGAAGAGGTTGAGACATGGAAGAAGTAGAGGCAAGCGGAAAGACCGTAGATGACGCCATAGCCTCCGCCCTGGAGCAACTGCAGCTGGATCGCTCCCAGGTTGAGGTGGAGATTATCAGCGCCGGCCGGACCGGCCTGTTTGGCCTCGGCGGCGAGAACGCTCGCGTCGTGGTGAGACCAATCACCACGGAGCAGGTCGGCCTGGACAGCCCCACCATCAAGATGGCCATCGAGTTCTTGCAGCGCCTGCTGGAGCTCATGGGCATCGACGCTGAGGTGACAGCGCGCCTGCCCGAGACCCCCGGCGACGGGCTGGGAAGGGCGAGCGCCGTCCTGGACGTGGTCGGGGAGGACCTGGGCATCCTTATCGGGCGGCGCGGCTCCACCCTGGCCTCCCTTCAGTACACGGTGAATCATATGGTGAGTCGCCAGCTCAAGTCGAAAGCCCTGGTGAGTGTGGACGTTGAGGGCTACAGGCGCCGACGCGAGGAAAACCTGAAGGGACTGACCCTCCGCCTGGCCGAAAAGGTCAAGACCACCGGTCGCACCATCACCCTGGAGCCCATGCCCGCCAACGAGAGGCGCATCGTCCACCTGGTTCTGGCGGATGACTCCCAGGTCAGCAGCTTCAGCCTGGGCGACGGAGAAAATCGTAAGGTGGCCATCTCCCTCAAGCGCCGCTCGCCCTAGAAACGCCGATGGGGGCGCCCGATTTCCTCGTCATCGGCCACCTGGCTAAGGACAAGGCGGCGGAGGGCTGGCGCCTAGGCGGTACCGCTGCCTACGCCTCCCTCACCGCCAGCAGGCTGGGCCTGCGTACGGCCGTCCTCACCAGCGCCGCCAGCGACCTGGACCCGTCGCTGCTTCTGCCCGACATCGACGTCCGCTTGCTCCCCTCCGACGAAACCACCGTCTTCGAGAACGTCTACGGCCCCAAGAGACGCCTTCAATACGTTTGGGCGAGGGCACGAACGATCGCTGCCAGCGACGTGCCCCAAGACTTCCTGGAGGCCAAGGTCGTCCTGCTGGGGCCGCTAGTGGGCGAGGTAGAGGAAGAGGTAGCGCGCTGCTTCCCCCGCTCCCTGCTGGCCATCACCCCCCAGGGGTGGCTGCGCACCATCCGCCCCGACGGCCGGGTGGAGCAGGCGTCGCCCCGCCGCTGGCAGCCGCGCATTCTCCTCAAGCACAGCCAGGCCCTCTTTGTGTCCGACGAGGATCTGCCGCCCACAGAGACGGAGGAAACGCTGGCCCGCTGGGCGGCCCAGGTGCCCCTCCTGGCACTCACGCGAGGAGCCAGGGGTGCTCGCCTGTGGAGTGAGAACCGCTGGCGGCAGGTGCCGGCGATCCCAGCCGAGGAAGTCGACCCCACGGGCGCCGGCGATATTTTCGCCGCCGCCTTCCTCAGCCGCTACGTCGAGACAGACGATGCCTGGCAGGCAGCGCTGTTTGCCGCCGCCGCCGCCAGCGTCTCGGTGGAGGCGCCAGGCACAGCGGCTATCCCCAGCCGCCAGCAGGTCGAAGAGCGGCTGCGGGCGTACGAGGCCAGCGCGACCTAGCAGGAGGGACACCCCATGACCCGCCAAGAGATCGTGGATGCTCTGCGAGCCCTGCCAAACCAGATAGAGGAGCTGGTGCAGGGCCTCTCTGAAGACGCCCTGCGCTGGCGCCCATCGCCGCGCGAGTGGTCGATCAAGGAGGTCTGCTGCCACCTGCGCGATTTCTCCGAGATCGGTGGCGAGCGCGTCCGCCACATGCTCAGCGAGGACGACCCTTTCCTGGCATCGCCCGATCAGGAGGCCCTGGCCCGCGAGCGCGACTACCAGAGCGAGAGCATGCCCCTTGTGCTGACCGCCCTGAGGGCCTTCTCGGGTGGCCTCGCCTACCTGCTGGAGAACCTAGGCGAGGAGGAGTGGCAACGCAGGGGCCGCCACGAGGAGTGGGGCGCGATAAGCGTGGCCCAGTTGGCCCAACTCCACGCCGACCACGCTAGCGAGCACCTGGAGCAGATCAAGGCCCTTCGGGGGCAGGTACCGCCAGGCCAATGAGGCGATAGACCAGCCTGGCCGCCAACTGAGCGTTGGCAAAAGGGCCCAGGCGAGGGGCCAGCTCCGTCACGTCGAAGCCTACGATTCGCCTTTCGCTGGCCACAGCCGCCAGCAGACCCACCACCTCGTCCCACAGAAGGCCCCCCGGCTCAGGGGTGCCCACGGCCGCCATCTGGGAGGGGTCGAAAACGTCCACGTCGATGGTAACGTAGACGTCCTCGCTCAGGCCGGAGACAACTTCTCGGGGGCCGTCCGCCAGAGCACGATAGGCCGAAACCGAGAAGAAGGGCAGCTTCCGCTCGCGGACGAGTTCGTGCTCCTCACGAGTCGCACTGCGCAATCCCACCTGCACCGTGGGGCAGCCGTCGTCCAAGAGACGGCGGAGGACGCAGGCGTGATTGTAGGGGGTGCCAAGATACTCCTGCCGCAGGTCGGCGTGGGCGTCCAGGGCAAGGACGGAGAGGTTGGCGATGCGCCGCTTGTGCGCTCGCACGGCCCCCACGGTCAGCGTGTGCTCGCCCCCCAGGGTCACCACGAACTTGCCGCCGTCCAGCAGCTCCCCCACTACCCCCTCGATCCGCTCCACCATGGCCTGCGGGTCGCCCGTGTGGGGCATCATCTCCGCCAGGGTATGGATGCCCACTCGATAGGGCTCGCACTCCAGGTCGAAGTCGTACAGCTCCATCTCCTCCGAGGCCTCGATGATCGCTCGTGGCGCCTCGCGGCAGCCGGCACGGCCGCTGCCGGTGCTCTCGTAGGGGACGGGCAGGATGACCACGCGGGCGCGCTCGAAGCGAGCGTAATCCTCGGGGATGGCCGCGAAGGTAATGCGGGGAAAGAAGCTCTCCTGAGTCATCGGCCGCCGCTAAGCCTCAGCGTAGCTGCAGACCTTCAGGTCTGCCAGCTCCAAAAGCAGGGCTGAAGCCCTGCAGCTACAGTGCATGGCCGCCACTTCTGACTACGCCCCCGCCAGACCCTCGAAGGAGATGACGGGCCGCCGCCGGTCGCGGATGGCCTGGTCACTGCCCTCGGCCAGAGCGCTGACGATGACGGGCAGGGCGATGGTGGCCTCGGCCCGCACTGTCACAAAGGTGGCGTCAGGCGCCATCTTGCACCAAGACTGGGCCTCCTCGAAGGTGCAGCCCGATAGCCCGCCCCAATCGGGCTGGTCCATGGTGATCTGGATGCCGTACTCATGGCCCGACACCTCGCGACCGAAGAGATAGGCGGCAACCGCCGCCTGCTGGATGAAGTTCTTGGGGGTGCCGCCGCCAACGTAGACCACGCCGCTGGTCTTGGCCTGGGTGGCGATGTGGGCCATCTCCACTACGTCGGCGATGATGTCGAAGGTGAGGCGAGGGCCGCTGCGCAGGCGGCCTTCCGCTATGGCCAGGCCGAAAACGCTGTCTCCCAGGGCCGGGCAGTAGATTGGAACGCCCTGCCGGACAGCCGCCGTCAGGATCCCTTCCTCCTTGGCCACCGGCACAAGCGCCCGCCCCAGAAGATGAAAGTACTCGCGAGTGGTGTAGGAGCGCGAGGGGTCAAGGGCCAGAGAGAAGTCGGTGATGAAGCGCTCGCCCTGAGAGAAGTCCTGCTCGCTGGCCAGCACGTCGTAGAAGCGATACACCTGCTCCCTGGCCAGGCGGAGGTCATCGGTCTCCTGGCCGCTCTGCCAGTGATGATAGCCCAGGCATTCGTAGAGGTCATGGTAGAGGTTGGCGCCGGTGCTCACCACACAGTCGACGAGGCGATTCTCGATGAGATAGGCAACCAGCGAGCGCATGCCGGCCGGCACCATAGCCCCTGCCAGGCCCAGGAAGATGGTGACCTCGCCCTGGAGCATGGCGTCCCAGATGTGCACCGCCTGGGCCAGCTTGCGGGCCTGAAAGGCGGTGCCGCCCATGCGACGCACCAGCTCGGCGGCGCCGACCTTGTCGCCCACGGGGAAAGGGGTCACGGAAGGGCCGAACAGATCATGCACCCGGCGCTCTCCCTAGGGAGATGCCCTGCGGGCGGCTGCCGGGGTCAACTCTTCGCTGTACTCCAGACCCCGTCCCAGCAGGGTGACCCGCGCCTCCCGTAGGGAAAAGTCCTCTCGCACTGCGTCCACTAACCGGTCGGCGTCAAACGACTTGCAGGAGAAGATGTCGGCCCAAAGCAGGCCACGTTCGGGGAAAGTATGGACGCTGAGGTGGCTTTCGGCGATGAGCACGAAGCCGGAGATGCCCCAATCGCTGGGCTTCGAGCCCTCATAGCGGCAAACATAGGGCGGCGCGATCTTGGCCATCCCTATTTCGAGCGGGACCCTGTCCAAGAGCGCACGCGCAAGTTCCAGGTCAGCCAGCTTGCGGGGATCCCCCCCGTAGCCATCGATGATCAGGTGCATCAATCCCCCCTTTCGTGCTCCTGCCTAACGGCAGGCAAGATGTTCAGCCGGATGGGCCAAGCACGGATGATAGCACAACCCCCAGGAGCACGCAACGGGCAGGAGAAGGGGCCTACCCTCTTTTAGCCCCTGCGGCGCCAGCGTGTGCCTTCCGAGGCGTCCTCGAGAGCGACGCCCAGCTCGGCCAGGCGGCTGCGCACCTTGTCGGAGAGCTCGTAGACCTTGGCGTCCCGCAGCTCGTCTCTCAGCTCCACCAGCCGGTC
>JAIVWR010000099.1:0-5102 GCA_048636435.1 Acidobacteriota bacterium
GTGGCCGAGCGGCTGAAGGCGGCGGTCTTGAAAACCGCTAACCCGATTCGTCGGGTTCGGGGGTTCGAATCCCTCCCCCTCCGCCAGCGTCAACGTCTGTAGATCACATTCTTGGAGAGCTTTTATGAAGATCCACGAGTATCAAGCTAAGCAGATCATGTCCGACTACGGCGTGCCCATCCCCAAAGGGCGCGTCGTTTCTACGCCTGCGGAGGCCCGCCAGGTCGCCCAGGAGCTGGGCGTGCCGGTGGTGGTCAAGGCCCAGATCCACGCCGGCGGCCGCGGCAAGGGCGGCGGCATCAAGCTGGCCGCCACGCCTGCCCAGGCCGAGGAGGCAGCCAAGCAGATCATTGGCATGTGCCTGGTCACCCATCAGACCGGCCCTGAAGGGCGCATCGTCAAGAAGGTGCTGGTGGAGGAGCAGGTGCAGACCGATCGCGAGCTGTATCTGGGCATCGTCGTCGATAGCGGCAGCGGCCGGCCGGTGGTCATGGTCAGCGAGGCCGGCGGCGTGGACATCGAGCAGGTGGCTGCCAAGTCGCCGGAGAAGATCCACAAGGCCTTCGTCGACCCCGCCGTGGGCTTCCAACCTTACGAGGGCCGCCAGCTAGCCTTCGCCACCAACCTCGGCGGCGACCTCCTGCGACCGGCCGTCGGGCTCATGAGCGGCCTGTACAAGGCCTTCGCCGCCAAGGACTCCTCTCTGGCCGAGATCAACCCCCTGGTGGTGACCAGCGACGGCCACCTGCTGGCCCTGGACGCCAAGATGACCTTCGACGACAACGCCCTCTTTCGCCACCCGGATATCGCCGAGCTGCGCGACATCGACGAGGAGGACCCCCTGGAGGTGCAGGCCCAGGAGTTGGGCATAAACAATTACGTCAAGCTCACCGGTAACATCGGCTGCGTGGTGAACGGAGCGGGGCTCGCCATGTCCACCATGGATGCCATCAAGCTGGCCGGCGGCGACCCCGCCAACTTCCTCGACATCGGCACGGTCAACGATGTGGGCCGAGTGGTCAACTCCTTCAAGATCCTCATCACCGACCCCGACGTGAAGGCCATCCTGATCAACATCTTCGGCGGCATGGCCCGGGTGGACGTCATCGCCCAGGGTGTGGTCAACGCCCACAAGGAGATGGAGATCAAGGTGCCGGTGGTCGTGCGCCTGGCAGGCACCAACGTGGAGGACGGCGAGCGCATCCTGAGCGATGCCAACCTCCCCCTGATCCGAGCGATTGGCCTGGGCGAGGCCGCCCAGAAGGCCGTCGAGGCGGCGGGGTAGGCAAGCGCCATACTCCCACCGCAAGGAGCCCCACGAATGCAGCAGGAGCGGATCGCCGCGGCACAGGAATCGATGCAGGCTAACGACATTGACGCGCTGCTGATCCTGACGCACGACGACTACATCTACTTCTTCGACGAGGACCGCTTCCAGCCGCGGGCCATTATCCCCCAGAAGGGACCGCCCGTCATAATCTGCTCCCGGGGCGAGGAAAGGGAAATAAGAGAAGGTCTCGGCGCGCAGGAGGTGCGGGTCTTCGCCACCGTGGGCCAGCAAATGCACGAGGTCGTGGGCATTATGCAGGGGCTCCAGTCCAGCCTCGGCAAGCCTCCAACCATAGGCGTGCAGTTCTGGTTTGAGACCCCTGCCGTCCTGTTGCAACTGTTCCAGCAGGCCAATCCCCAGGTGAAGGTGGTAGACTCCGCGCCAGTCATGGATGCGCTGCGAATGGTCAAGGCGCCCCAGGAGCTGACACTTATGCAAGAAGCAGCCCGCATCGCCGAGCGGGGAATGGAGGCGGCGATCCAGGCCATCAGACCCGGCATCACCGAGAACGAAGTGGCCGCGGAGGCCATCTACGCCATGCGCAAGGCAGGCGCGTCCGGCACAGCCGTGCCGATCTTCGTCAACTCCGGTGTTCGCTCGCTCTGGATCCACGGCACGGCCACCGCCAAGGCTATCGAGCGAGGCGATCTCGTCCTGATAGCCCTTGTCCCCGTCTTCAGGGGCTACTGCGTCGACCTGACCAGGGTGGCGATCGTTGGCGAGTCTACAGACGCCCAGCGACGCCTATTCGACACCTATCTCGCTGCCCAGCAGGCCGCCATCGAGGCCGTCAGACCGGGTGTGCCGGTTTCCGAGCTCGATAGGGCCGCCGAGGCGGTGGTGAAAGACGCGGGCTTCGGCGAACACTATGTCAAAGGGATAGCCCATGGCATCGGTCTCCGCTTCGAAGAGACGCCCGCCCCCACGATCCAGCCCAAGCATGCCTCGGTGGAGCTACAGGAGGGAATGACCATTGCCGTCGGGCACCCCATCCTGGCAGTGCCCGGCATCGGCGGCGTCCGCCTGGAGGACACAGGGGTGGTCACCGCCACCGGCTGGCAGAGCATCACCGAGTACCCGAAGGAGCTGTTCATACGAACGTGACGCGAGGAGCCCCCGAAAGGAGTAGAGAAACATGAGCATTCTTGTCGATAAGAACACCCGACTCGTCGTTCAGGGCATCACCGGCCGCGAGGGCGGCTTCCAGACCCGCCGCTGCATCGAGTACGGCACCAATGTGGTGGCCGGCGTCACCCCCGGCCGCGGCGGCGAGACCTTCGATGAGAAGATACCCGTGTTCAACACCGTCCAGGAGGCGGTGGACAAGACCGGCGCCAACTGCTCGCTTATCTTCGTGCCCGCCGCCTTCTCCGCCGACGCCGTCCTGGAGGCAGCCACCGCCGGCTTGCCCGTCATCGTCTGCATCACCGAGGGCATCCCCGCCCAGGACATGGTGATGGTGCGCAATCATCTTAAGCCTCAGGGAATCCGCGTCGTCGGGCCCAACTGCCCCGGCGTCATCACCCCCGGCCAGGCGCGGGTGGGCATCATGCCCGGCGATGTGTTCTCGCCCGGCCGCGTGGGCGTCGTTTCCCGCAGCGGCACCCTGGTCTACGAAGTGGTGGCCCAGCTCACCGAGCGAGGCATCGGCCAGAGCACCTGCGTGGGCGCGGGCGGCGACTCCATCGTGGGCACGACGCCCGTGGAGGTCCTGCGCCTGTTCGACGCCGACCCCGACACGGTGGCAGTGGTCTTCGTGGGCGAGATCGGCGGCGTCTCCGAGCAGGAGGCCGCCGACTATATCGCCAGCACCATGACCAAGCCGGTCATCGCCTTCGTGGCCGGGAGCACTGCCCCGCCGGGGCGGCGCATGGGCCATGCCGGGGCGATCATCGCCGGCGCCAGCGGCACCGCCCAGGCCAAGAAGGAAGCACTGGCCACTGCCGGCGCCGTCATCGTCGACAGCCCCGCCGATATCGGTGCTACCACCGAGCGGGTGCTCAAGGAGCGAGGGCTGCTCTAAAGGGGAAGCTATGCCTGCCGTAGAGCGGAGCATTGTCATAAACGTCCCCGCAGAGCGCGTCTGGGAGGCTTTCGTCAACCTGGGTGACTGGCCGGTCTGGAACCACCACATGCGGGAGATCCGCCTCCTCACAGACGTCCCTCTCTCCATGGACAGCCGCGCCCGCATCGTACTCAAGACGCGCCTCTCCTCCACCTGGCAAGTGACCGAGTTCAGCCCCGGCCGCTCCTTCACCTGGGACGCCAGCCTCTTCGGCTCACGCCTATCGTTCGCCCACGTGGTGGAGCCGGTGAACGGCGGCTCGCGAGTAGTCTTCCGCATCGAGGCCGCGGGTCTCACGGGGCTTGCCGCATCCCTCGTCCTGCGATTCTCCTACGGCCGCTTCCTGAACCGCTCCCTGAAGCGCCTGAAGGAGTCCCTGGAGGCAGCGCCCGCCAGCCCGCAAGCTTGATGGGCCTTCGCCTCCGATGCTACAATACAGACACCGATTGGGTATGTGGAGGGATCGCATAGAGGCTGAGTGCGCCCGCCTGCTAAGCGGGTAGAGGGTGAATAGCCCTCTCATGGGTTCGAATCCCATTCCCTCCGCCACGGTCTGTCTGATTGCAAACGTTCGGGGTTCCGAAGCCAGCTAGATGGCCCCAGCGGGGCCTATTTTTGACCGATTGGCCATGCCGCGATACCACATCTGGACCGTGGGCTGTCAGATGAACGAGGCCGACTCCGCCAAGCTGGCGGCCGGCCTTCAACGCCTGGGCTGGGAGCAGACGCCCCGGCCCGAGGAGGCCGATCTCGTTGTCCTCAACACCTGCGTCGTCCGTCAGAAGGCCGAGCAGCGAGGCGTCAGCAAGCTCGGCGCGCTGCGACGCCTGAAAGAGCGCTCCAACGGCCGCCGTCCGAAGATCGCCGTGATGGGCTGCATGGTCGGCCTGCGCACGGACGGCCTGCTGAAGCGCTTCCCCTTCGTCGACGTCTTCGCCCGCCCCCAGGCCTTCGGCGATGTCCTGGCGGCTGTGACCCCCCAGGAGGACACAGGCGGGGAGTTCTGGCCGGAGTCCTTCCCCCAGGCCCCTGGCCCCACAGCCTACGTGCCGGTCATCCACGGCTGCAACAAGTTCTGCACCTTCTGCATCGTCCCTTACCGCCGCGGCCGCGAGCGCAGCCGCCCCATCGCCGAGGTGGTCCACGAGGTGGAGATGCTGGTCGCCCGCGGCGTGAAGGAGGTGACCCTTCTGGGCCAGACGGTGGAGGCCTACGGCCACGACCTGCCCGACAGGCCCAGCCTGGCCGACCTCTTCCGCGCTATCCACGACATCGAGAGTCTCGAGCGCAAGCTGGACAAGCTTACGCGCGAGATATACTCGAATCTGACAAGGTGGCAGCGTGTGCAACTCGCCAGACATCCACGGCGTCCCTACACTCTGGACTACATCGAACACCTGACTGAAGGCTTTATCGAGCTTCATGGCGATAGAGGTTACTCCGATGACAAGGCGGTCGTATGCGGCCCGGCGTATTTCTCTGGCCGCAAGGTGATGATTATTGGACAACAGAAGGGCCGAGACACCAAGTCCAAGCTGTACCGCAACTTCGGCATGATGCATCCGGAGGGATATCGAAAGGCTCTCCGCATAATGAAGATGGCAGAGAAGTTCAATCTGCCGATACTCATTTTCGTGGATACTCCCGGAGCGTTCCCGGGTCTTGGCGCTGAGGAGCGGGGGCAGTCTGAGGCAATTGCGCGCAATA
>JAIVWR010000100.1:0-5098 GCA_048636435.1 Acidobacteriota bacterium
CGGCGATGCCCTGGGTGTCCTGCGGGATGCTCGCCAGCCGAACGCGGTCGAGCACCTGCCCTACGAGTGGCCGGACTTCGAGCGCTGGAAGCGGGAGTGGCACCCCAGCGAGCCGGCACCGATCATCGCCTTTCTCAAAGAGCAGCGCCGCCGGGCAAGGGCAACGGAATAGCCCTTGTGACTAGAAGACGGGCGCTCTACCTGCTGTCGATGCGCTGAAGAAGCTCCCAGACGAAGGCCTGGGTGCGGGCGAGGACGTCCGCGTCCACGTTCTCGAAGATGTCGTCCGGCCGATGCCAGTGGGGAAGAACGCCATCGGGTCGCAGGTTGACGAAGGTCAGGCTGGGCAGGCCGTTCTTGATACCGATGGCGCCCTCGGTGAAGCCCAGGGGCATCACGCTGGAGTAAGCGCCCAACTCCGGCCGGTCGGCGGCGATCTGATCGGCTAGGGCCACCAGGGTGGGGTCGGAGCGATAGGGCCTGGTCATGCCCTCGCGGGTGATGTAGCAGGGGCCGGAGCCAGGCCCAGCCACCGAGTCGAGGGCGATGAAGCAGGCGTCCCCAAGCTCCTCTCGATGCTCGCGCAGGAAGGCGGCCGCTCCATAGCAGCCCACCTCTTCGCAGCCGCTGTTGACGGCCCACACCTCAGTGTTGGCCAGGGGCTCGTCCTTCAGCCGCTCGGCCAGGGTGAGGACGACGGCGGCGCCGCTGGCATTATCGTTGGCCCCCGGCGCGTAGGGGGTCATGTCTGGCTGAACGGTCATGATCAGGTTCAGGATCAAGAGTACCGCCGGGGCGAGCGAGATGAGGTAGATGATATCGCTCTGGACGATCGAGCCAGCGATGTACAGGAGCACGAGGGCGGCCATGCTGGCGAAGCCCGCCGTCACCAGAACCCGGAAGACCTTCAGATGAAGCGGCGATCGGAAGACGAAGGGGGTTCGATGGGTGTCCAGATGGCCGACCAGTACCAGGCGCTGGGTGGGGGTGCCCGCTGCGGGGATGACGGTCCACACGTTCTGGCTGGGGCGTTTGGGCAGGAGCCAGCGAACGGGGTTGGTGATGAAGTTCAGCTCCAGGTAGGCGGAGGTCAGGGTCGTGGCCGCCAAGACGGTGGCCAGGATGGCAGTGGTGCGGCCGGCGAGAGGATAGACGGCGACGGCCAGCAGGGCGAGGGTGATGGCGAGGGCGAAGGGGCGCCACTGGGAGGTGCCGCTGGTGAAGCGCTGCATCCGCGGCGAGAGGCCCAGCTTGTCGAGCACGCTCCAGGCGTAGGCCGCCGCTGTCGCCTCGGCGGTTGTGGTCGAGCCGCGGGGGCCGATGTCGAGCGACAGGTGACGAACGTGCTCCAGGGCGCGGGCTGCAAGCTTCCTGTCGTCGGCGCGGGTGTGGTGTCGCTGCTGAGGGGCTTCGGGTGGGCCTGCTTCGGGTGGGTCAGGGCTCATCGCTGTTCTCTCCCCGGGCACGGTGCGCTGCTGAGGTCAGGCGAGACGGGTGGCTTGCTGAATGCTAGCGTCTGGCATGGGCCTGCGTCAAGGAGCGCGGGCGTCATGGCGTTACGCCTGGTACAATTTCGTGGTCAGCCTGGGCGTCCATGGCGATGCACGCAGGGGAGGAGCGCATGACGAAGGCCGTTCTGTGGGACCTGGACGGTGTCCTGGTGGACACGGCGCCGTTTCACTTCGAGGCTTGGCAGGAGCTGTTCCAGTCGCTGGGCAAGGGCTTTGCTGACGCCGACTTCCGCCGCACCTTCGGCCTGAGGAACGATGCCATACTGGGGGACATCCTGGGCGAGCTTGCGCCGGCAGAGGTCGGGCGGCTGGCGCAAAAGAAGGAAGAGCTGTACCGGGACAAGATCAAGGGCAGGGTGACGGCTATCCCCGGCGCGATGGGCCTATTGCGTCGTCTTCAGCAAAGGGGCAGGAAGTCGGCCATCGTCTCCTCGACCACTCGCGAAAACGTGCGCGTGGTGCTCAGCTCCCTGGGGCTTGAGGGCGTGTTCGAGGCGGTGGTCGCCGAGGAGGATGCGCCGAGGGGAAAGCCCGACCCGCAGGGCTTCCTGGTGGCGGCGCAAAAGCTGGGCGTGGAGGCGGAAGAGTGCGTGGTGATCGAGGACGCGCCGGGTGGGGTGGAGGCCGCCAAGAGGGCGGGAATGCGCTGCATCGGCGTGACCACCAGTCGGCCCCGGGAGGCGCTGGCTGCCGCCGATCTGGTGGTGGACAGCCTGAAAGAGGCAACCGTCTACGCGTTCCTGGGGATCTAGGTTGCCCTAGTAGAGGACTTCCTCAGCCACCAGCCTTTCGATCTCGTCGCTGGACATCCCCAGGAGCTCCGACAGCACGTACTGGTTGTGCTCACCCAGCAGGGGGCCCGGGCGGCGGATCTCGGCTGGCGTGCGGGAGAACCTCCACGGGGGGCTGACGGTCAGCTTCTCGCCGACGGCCGGGTGGTTCAGGGGCTGCAGGACGCCTCGCGCGCGGAGGTGGGCATCCTGGACGAGCGCTGGCCCGTCGAGGACGGGCATGGCCGCCACGCCGACGTTCTGCAAGGCCAGGGTTACTTCCTCCTGGGTGCGGCTGGAGGTCCACTCGCCGATGAGCCGGTCGAGGGCCTCCTGATTCTGCCAGCGGCTGGCGGAGTCGGCGAACCTTTCGTCCTCCAGCCGGCTGTCGCCCACCACGCGGCGAAGGGCGTCCCACTCGTCCTCGCGGGCGACGGCGATGGTCACCCACTTGTTCTCGCCCAGGCAGGGGTAGGAGTTGTGGGGAGCCATGGTGTGGTCGCGGTTTCCGGCCCTGGTCTGCACTCGACCGTTCATGCTGTAGTCCATGAAGGTGTGCCCGATAAGGGCGCTGACGGCTTCCGTGGACGACAGGTCGATGTGCTGGCCCTTGCCGGTGCGCGCTCGATAGTAGAGGGCGGCCAGGATGGCGAAGGCGGAGGTGGTGCCGACGCGCAGGTCGACGGCGCCGCTGAGGGGCATGGGAGGGCCATCGACGTGGCCGGTGATGTAGGCATGGCCGCCCATGGCGGCGAAGGTGGGGGCGTAGCCAGCGTAGGTGCGCTCCGGCCCGGTGGCGCCGACCGCCGAGGAGGAGAGCATGATGATGTCGGGCTTGACCGCCTTGAGGTCGTCGTAGCCCAGGCCGAGCCTGTCCATAACGCCGGGGCGCATGTTCTGGGCCACCACGTCGCTTATCTGGGCAACCCTCTTCGCTATCTCCACCGCTTTGGGCTGGCTGAGGTTCAGGGTCAGGCTCAGCTTGCCGATGTTCAGGTCGTTGAAGATGACCGAATGATCGGGGCTGGTCATGGTCGGCCCTGTCATCAGGGAGCGCAGGCGGGTGTGGTCGAGGCGACGACGGCTCTCCACCTTGATCACCTCGGCGCCCAGCAAGGATAGAAGCAGGGTGGCCTGGGGCCCGGCCCAGGCCCAGGTGAAGTCGAGGATTCTGACGCCTTCCAGGGGTCTTCTCGTCATGCGGCAGGTCTCACGCTAGATGGCTCCATCGGCGGCCATGCTGGCCATTTGCTCCGCCGAGTAGCCCAGGCGGCCGCAGTAGATCTGCTCATTGTGCTCGCCGAGGAGGGGAGCGGCTCGCTCGCCGCGCCAGGGGGTCTCGGGCATCTTGTAGGCGACGGTGGGGTACTCCAGCCCGCCCGCCTGGGGATGGTCGAGGTGGGCGAAGAAGCCGCGCTCGCGCGCCTGCGGCCAGTTCGCGATCTCCGCCGCCGTGCGCACGGGCCCGATGGGGACGCCGAGGGCCTGCCCCTTGTGATAGAGCTCCTCCTTGGGGTGCTGGGCCATCCACTCTTCCAGAAGGGGCTGGATCTCGTCGCGGTGCAGGGAGCGGGTGGTCTCGTCGCGGCAGTTTTCCTCCTGGGCCCAGGAGGGGTTGCCCATGAGCTCCATCAGCGCCTGCCACTGGTTGTTCTGAACGGCGGTGATGACCACGTGCCCATCCTTGGAGGGGACGAGCCCTCCCACCATGCCCGGCCAGGCGGGCGGCTCCGGCGTGTTGGCGAAGCGGGCGATCACCACCCGCTCCAAGGCCAGGAGCGCCTCGAACTTGGAGATATCGATGTGCTGGCCCTGGTCGGTGGCCAGGCGAGAGAAGAGGGCGGCCAGGGTGGCCACAGCGGCGGTGAGGCCGCCGTCGTAGTCACCCACCTCGCCTCCGGCCACGACGGGCGGCTCATCGCGCCTCTCGTTGGGGGCGACGTAGAAGAAGGAGGAGTGGCCGCTGGCGTGATAGAGGTTGAGGTGATAGCTCTTGTAGTCGCGGTAGGGCCCCGTCTGGCCGAAAGGGGTGATGGAGGTGACGATGAGGCGGGGGTTGACGGCGCTGAGGGCGGCGTAGTCGAGGCCGAGGTCTGCCATCTCGCCGGGCGGGCGGTCCTCGATGAGGACGTCGGCCTGCTCGGCCAGGCGCTGGAAGACCTGGCGGCCGGTGGTCGTGCGCGGGTCGAGGGTGATGCCCAGCTTGTTGGTGTTCAGGTAGAGGAAGAGGCCGCTCTTCTCAGGGTGGGGGAGGTCGTCGGGGAAGGGGCCTCTGGTGCGGGCGGGGTCGCCCACGGGCGGCTGCTCGACCTTGATGACCTCCGCGCCGAGGTCGGCCAGGAGCTTGCCGCAATAGGGGCCGCTGATCATCTGGGAGTACTCGAGGACCTTGACCCCGTGCAGGGCTGTTTCGGCCATGGTGTTGGTTTCTCCCGGACAGCGTTCGGCGGGCCACTCGGCCCGCCTCACCATAAGGTTACGATCTGGGCTCGTTAGGAGCAAGGCGCTGGGCCGGAGCGGGAGGAGCCGGGAGGCTTGGCCCGCTACCTTGCGAACACTCGCGGCTGCGAGTAGGATAGTGGCGCTATGGAGCCGCGCATCCAGTACGGCCTGTGCGGCCCCACGGGGGAAGAGCGGTGCGCCGTGGAGGAGGAGACACGAGCCCGCTAGAGCCTTGATTCATAAGGTAGGAGCCCGGCGACATGCCAATCTACAAGCAAGATGAATCGGGCAAGTTCGTGCCCTTTGAGCAGACGCCATTCCCAGACCTGGAGAAAGTCCTAGAGGACTGGATTGAAGACAACCCGCACCTCTTGT
>JAIVWR010000101.1:0-5073 GCA_048636435.1 Acidobacteriota bacterium
GCTTCAGCGAGACGGGCGAGGAAGAAGGGGCCGAGCTGGAGCGCCAGGTGGTGCAGCGGGCCCGTCAGGCAGGCATCCGCGTCATTGGCCCCAACTGCATAGGGCTATACTGTCCGGCGGCCAAGATCTCCTTTGGGCCTGGCTCGCCCAGAGCGCCCGGGCCGGTGGCCTTCTTGTCGCAGAGCGGCGGGAATGCCGCCGACCTGCTGACGACAGCGTCGCCGCGGGGCATTCGCTTCAGCAAGATGATCAGCTATGGTAACGCCGCCGACCTGAACGAGTGCGATTTCCTCGAGTACCTGACCGAGGACCCCGACACGAAGATCATCGCCGCCTACATCGAGGGGGTGAAGGACGGACGCCGCTTCTTTCGGGCGATGCGCAGAGCATCGGCCCGCAAACCGGTCATCGTGCTCAAGGGTGGCCGCACCGAGTCAGGAAGCCGGGCCGTCTTCTCTCATACGGCTAGCCTGGCTGGCTCGCAGGCGGTGTTCAATGCCCTCGTCCGTCAGGTGGGTGCCGTGGCGGTGAACAGCGTGGATGAACTGGTCGACATGCTGATCGCCTTCCGTTTCATTGAGCGTGCGCCAGCGGGCCGGGGGGTGGGCATCGTGGGTGGTGGCGGCGGCTTCAGCGTCTTTGCCGCCGATGAGGTGGATGAAGCCGGGCTGACGGCGCCCGTCCTCTCCCAGCGCGTCCAGGAGGAGCTGCTTCGTTTCACTCCTGTGGCTGGCAGCAGCGTCCGCAATCCTGTGGACACCCTGGCCGTCATGGAGCCGGCCAAGCTGATCGACACGCTGCGCATTGTGGCCAGCGACGAGGCGGTGGACGTGATCCTGGGCCATACCGGCTTCGGTTGGGGTCCGGGGCGAGTGGCCGCGGCCATGGGCTTCGACCTGTCCAAGCTGATGGAGGCGGTGGTCGATGCCCTGGTGCAGGCGCGGGAGGCAACGAAGAAGCCCATCGCTCTGGTGGTGGCCACGCCCCCGATACTGGAGCCCACGGAGCATTCGCTGCGCTTTCAGGAGATGTGTTGGCGCCGGGGCTTCGCTGCCTTTCCCAGCATCCCGCGGGCGGCCAACGCTATTGCCAAGATGGTGGCCTGGCGGGAGATGCGAGAGGACCTGTCGCGCTAGACGCTCGCAGATCGCTGTCGAGCCGAGGGGCTAGCGGCGGCGAAACTCCTTCTCCAGCAGCGTGGTGCTCATGTGGATCATGGTGGGGCGACCGTGGGGACATGTGTGCGGCACCTCGGTCTGCTCCAGCTGCCGTACCAGCTCACGCATCTCCTCTGGGGCCAGGGCTTGGCCTGCCGTCACCGCGGCGTGACAGGCCAGGCTGAACGCCACCCGGTCCTGCTGATCGACCGCGGCCTCTTCGTCCAGGGTGTCCAGCAACTCGGCGAAGGTCTGCGATAGGTCTTTCGCTGCCAGGACGGCGGGGATGGCTCTCACCAGGTAGGTGCGCTCGCCGAAGGGCTCCAGCTGGAAGCCGTGCTCCGAGAGCGTTTCATAGTAGGCGAGGATGATCTCCTTCTGCCGGGGCGATATCTCCACGATGGTCGGTTCCAGCAACCCTTGCGCGTCCACGGCTTGTCTCTGGCGGGCGGCGCAGATCTCTTCGAACAGAACCCGCTCGTGGGCGGCGTGTTGGTCGATGAGGTATATTCCGTCGGGCCCCTCGGCCACAATGTAGGTATTGCCGATCTGTCCCACCACCCTCAGCATGGGCAGGGAAACCTTGGGTGGCGGTGGTGCTGCACCTGCTGCCGTCTTGGGCTGGCCTTCCGCTTCCACGGCCCGCTGCCAGAGAGGCGGCGGGGTCGTCTCCTCAGGGGCGGCCGGCTGGGCCACGCCGACGCCTCCGCTGGAAGGCACGGGCGCTTGCTCCAGGAGGGCCTGTCGCACCGCGCGCTGTACGGCAGCAAACGCCTCCTTCTCCTGGCGGAAGCGCACCTCGGCCTTGGTCGGGTGCACGTTCACGTCCAGCTCCTCGCAAGGGAGGCGGAGGTCGACTATGGCGATAGGGCGGCGACCGGTTGGCAGGAGGCCAGAATAGGCTTCCTCCACGGCGAAGGTCAGCCGTCGGTTTTGCACCCAGCGGCGGTTGACGAATAGGCTGACGTAGCCTCGGCTGGCCCGCGATATGTGGGGCGGGCTGGCCAGCCCGCTCACGTTGATCGCCGTGCGTTCGTCATCGATAGGCCAGCGCATGGGCAGCATGGCGGCTGCCACCTCGGCGCCGTAGACGCTGGCCACCGCGTCGGCGAGCTGGCCACTGCCGCTGGTGAGGAGCGCTTGGCGACCGTCCAGCCGCAGAGAGAAGCGCACCTCGGGATAGGCCAAGGCGTACTGACTGACCAGGGTGGCGATGTGCTGATTCTCGGTGGTGGGCGAGCGCATGAACTTGCGGCGGGCGGGTTGCTTGGCGAACAGGTCGAGGACGGTGACCGTGGTGCCAACGGGCGCGCCCCGCGTGCCTTGCTCTGCCGGTTGCCCGTCTGCGAGGCGGAGGTAGGTTGCAGCAACTGCATCGGCGGGGCGGGAGACCATCTCCACTTCGGCCACAGCGGCGATGCTGGGCAGGGCTTCTCCCCTGAAGCCCAGGGTGGTGATGCGGGCCAGGTCTTGCGCCACGGTCACCTTGCTGGTGGCGTAGCGATGAAAGGCCAGGGCCAGCCCGTCGGACGGGATGCCCCTGCCGTTGTCGGTCACCCGAATGAGGCTGAGCCCGCCCTGCCTCGCCTCGATCGACACCTCGCTGGCACCGGCATCGAGGCTGTTATCCAGCAGCTCCTTCACCACCGAGGCCGGGCGCTCCACCACCTCGCCGGCGGCGATAAGGACGGACACCTCGGGCGGAAGAATGCGAATGGTCAACTCTTGAAGCTCACCCTCCACCTGCATATCTTACCATCCAGTGAATCTTATCGGCAGGCGGACTACCCTTACGCTCCCCCGAAGCCTGATTGCTCGGTTCGTTGTCCATTGCTATACTAGCGCCACTGACTAATCGGGTGCGGAGGAAGCATAAGCATGAGGGCTTTTCGCTGGCTGTGGTCGCTGCCTCTGTTGGCGGCTGCCTTCCTGCTGGCCAACAGCGCTCCCTACCCTTCGGCCTCCTCGCAGGTTCTGGCCCCGGACGTTGGCCTCGTGTCGGCTCACTCTGCTGATGGCGCGGAGTTTGTCCCCGGCGAGGTGCTGGTAAAGTCCACGCTGCCCTTGCCGCCCGCCGCTGAGGCCGCTGTCCTGAGGCTGGCAGGAGGGGTGGTCATAGAGCACAACCCCACCCTTGGGCTGTATCGCCTTCGCTTGCCCGCAGAGATCGATGTGCAGCAGGCCTCCGCTCTTTACAGCGAGTTGCCCTGGGTTGAGTATGCGGAGCCCAACTACATCGTTCGGGCGGCGATAGTGCCCGACGATCCCTTCTACCCGACAAAGCAGGCTTGGTACTACGATGCCATCAACGCCCCTGCCGCTTGGGATATCGAGAGGGGAAGGTCATCTATCATCGTGGCAGTGCTGGATACGGGGCTGCAGTTGGATCACCCCGATCTGGAGGCCAAGGTCTGGATCAACGCCCGCGAGGTGCTGGGCAACGACATCGACGATGACAAGAACGGCTGCATAGATGATGTCCACGGCTGCGACTTCGTGGTCCTGCCGCCCTCCAGCGACCCCAGCGATGACCACGGCCACGGCACGATGGTGGCCGGCATCCTGGCGGCCAGGAGCAACAACGACCTGGGGGTGGCGGGAACGGCCTGGGGGGTGACCCTGCTGCCGGTGAAGGTGCTCGATTCGGCAGGTGCGGGCACAGCCTCCGACGTGGCCCAGGGTATCGTCTATGCCGCCAAGAGCGGCGCTCAGATAATCAACCTGAGCATGGCTCGACCGTCGCCCAGCCGCGCTCTGGAGGGGGCGGTGAAGGAGGCCCACGACGTCTTCGGCGCCATCTTGGTGGGGGCTTCAGGGAACGAGGGCCAGGAGGGGGTGGGCTACCCGGCGGCCTACCCGGGGGTCATCGCCGTGTCCAGCTTCGACCGGGCCGACCCCGACACCCGCGCGCCCTTCAGCAACTGGGGCCCCGAGGTGAACGTGGCCGCGCCGGGGGTGGCCGTGTTCAGCACTTACCTTCACGGCGGCTACGCTACGGGCGAGGGAACGTCCTTTGGTACCGCCTTCGTTTCGGGGCTGATAGCCCTGCTTCTGTCTCAGGACTCGTCCCGCAGTGACGACGACATCCGCGCTCTGCTGCGCATCTCCGCCGATGACCTGCCCGACGGCGACACGTCCTACTGGGACGGCTGGGGCCGCCTGAACATGGGCAGGGCGCTAAACACCCACGCCTTCCGCTCCGTGGTGCCGGGGGTTGTGAAGGACTAGGCGGCCGGCCGCCTCGTGCTGATCACTGAGACGTGAGTGGTTGGAGAATCAGATTTCGTTCGACGTTTTCTATGTTTTCGTTTGACGAGAGTTCCTTGAGCCCCTCCGCTATCTTCACCGTCTCCTCCAGCGGCAGGCCGAAGGCGACGATAACAGTGATGCCGAAGTCCTCGGCCAGGATAACCATCGAGTGACCGTACCCGTCGGGCGTAATGGGCTCCACCAGCACCGCCGGCTTGCCGCCGATCGTTCCTGCCGATATCCTGTCGGCTGAGGCGGTGGTGTCGGCAGCGTGCTCCCCCTGACGGCGAGCGATGAAGAAATGCACTCCTTCGTCGCGGATAACCCACTGCCGTTCGACGCTAGCCAATATCCCCTTGCAGATCGCCGGCGGCCACATGGGGGAGGTCTCCTCAGCGCCGGCGGGGAGGTAGGTGGGGATGATCTCCATAGGCGTCCCGGCGACCTCGCTCATGGTGAGAGACTGGTGTTGACACTTACGGGCGTGTTGTCCGATGAGACGCCAATCCAGGGAGCGGATTGCATCCTTGTTCGCGGCAAATTTAAATCCTTTAACAGTGCTGACTTGAACAAAGATGGCGTGGTTGACGCAGTTGATTTTGCCATGCTCGCTGAAAACTGGCTGAAATCGAGCGTTGTAGAGGATTAATCCGCTGATGTGACAAAG
>JAIVWR010000102.1:0-5055 GCA_048636435.1 Acidobacteriota bacterium
CCATGGTGCTAGCGCCCGAACACCCCCTGGTGGAGAAGCCGACCACCCCAGACCGGCGAGCCGAGGTGGAGGCCTACGTTGAGCAGACCCGCCGCCTCAGCGAGATCCAGCGCCTCTCCACCGAGAAGGAGAAGACGGGCGTCTTCACCGGCTCCTACTGCAAGAATCTCCTCTCCGGCCAGGACGTTCCCCTCTGGATCGCCGACTACGCCCTGCTGACTTATGGCACCGGCATCGTCATGGGCGTGCCCGCCCACGACCAGCGCGACTTCGACTTCGCCAAGAAGTACGGCCTCCCCATCATCGTCGTTATCGCCCCGCCGGGCTGGCAGGGCGAAGAGCTCACAGAGGCCTACGTGGGCCAGGGCACGATGGTCAACTCCGGCCCCTTCGATGGCACCCCCAGCGATAAGGGCTACGACGCCGTTGCTGATTATGTCGAGCCAAAGGGCTGGGGCGGCCGAAAGGTAGGCTATCGCCTGCGCGACTGGCTCATCTCCCGCCAGCGCTACTGGGGCTGCCCCATCCCCATCGTCTACTGCGATGGCTGTGGCACCGTCCCCGTGCCCGAAGAGGACCTGCCCGTCCTCCTGCCCGAGGACGCCGAGTTCAAGCCCACCGGCGAGTCGCCCCTGGCCCGCCATCAGGGGTTCGTCAACACCGTCTGCCCCCGCTGCCAGGGGCCCGCCCGGCGCGAGACGAACACCATGGACACCTTCATGGACTCCAACTGGTACTTCATCCGCTACCTTGACCCTCACTACAACGAGGGACCGGTGGACCCGGCCCTGGCCAAGAAGTGGCTGCCCGTCGACCAGTACACCGGCGGCGCCGAGCACGCCGTCATGCATCTGCTCTATGCCCGCTTCTTCTGGAAGGTGGCCCGCGACCTCGGGATCGTGCCGGGCGACGAGCCCTTCGTGAGGCTGTTCAACCAGGGGCACATCGTCGTCGAGCGCGCCAAGATGAGCAAGTCGCGCGGTAACGTCATCACCCCCGACGAGTATGTGACCCGTCTCGGGGCCGATACGGTGCGCTGCTACCTGATGTTCATGGGCCCCTGGGAGCACGGCGGCGAGTGGGATGATTCGGGCACCTTCGGCATCCACCGCTGGCTGAACCGCGTCTGGAGCCTGGTGCTGGGCGCTGCCCCCAGCGACGGCGCCGACCCCGAAGCCACCCACCAGCTTCGCCACGTGACCCACAAGACCACCCGCCGCGTGACCGAAGACATGGAACGCTTCCGCTTCAACACCATGCTGGCCGCCCTCATGGAGTTCTCCAACTTTCTGGCCAAAGCCAAAAAGTCGGGCCGGATGGACGCCAGCGCCTGGCAGGAGGCTATCGACACGCTCCTGCTCCTCATGGCACCCTCAACGCCCCATTTCGCCGAGGAGCTATGGGCCCGCCTGGGCAAGCCCTACAGCATCCACCAGCAGCCCTGGCCGAAGTGGGACGAGGACCTGGCCAGGGAGGAGGAGATAACCCTCGTGGTGCAGGTGAACGGCAAGGTGCGCGACCGCCTTCAGGTGCCGGCGGACATCGACGAGGAGCGGGCCAAAGAGCTGGCCCTGGCCAGCCAGCGGGTGCAGTCCCACATCGCTGGCAAGCAGGCGCAGCGCATCATCTACGTGCCGGGCAAGCTGGTGAACGTGGTGGTGCGCTAGGACGCAGTGGAAGCCCCAGAAGCCCTACCCCGCCGCTAGGTCCCAGAGGGCGCCGCCGCCCAGCCCATAGAACGGCACCCAGATGATGCCGAAGAGAGCGGTCGACAGCACTACACAAACGTAGCCGCTGACCCCGCGAAAGCCCAGCAGCCGCCACACGGGCGTGCCAGGCCCACCGATGAGGGCCGCTGCCGCCAGCACCCCCAGAGGCCGAGACGCCCTGGCTACCCTCATCACAAGCCGCACAATCAGCGAGGGTGCCGCTCGACCCACGGTTGAAGCCTCGCCCGCTTCAGCCTTGCGCCCCGGCCAAAGCTGCCTCCACCACCGGATGGCAATCGGGTGAACGATGGGCAATGCCCGGTCGTAGATCGCCAGGCTGGCCAGGCCTATGGCGCCCCAACCAAGGCAGAAGACCAGGTAACCCCACCACAGGCCGAGTGTATCAACAGCGAACACGATGGAGACAACAAGAAGGGCCTGGCCCCACACCATCATCACCACGCCCACCGCCCCCACGCCGATCGCGCCCAAGCCGCCCAGGGTGGCCAGTCGCAACCTAGCGGCCCGCGAGGACTCCGTATTGGCGTCTATCTTTTTCAGTGCCCCCGCTCTTCCATCGTCTCGATGCCCTTGCGGACGGTGTTGAGGAAGTTGTTGAGCTGCGTCTCCAGCCGTCGCATGGTTTGCAGGGAGTAGAGGTCGGCCTCCTCCATCTGCTGCTGAGCGCCCTTCTCGGCCTCATCCAGGCGCTCCCTGGCCTGCGTCTCGCTGTCTCGCACCAGGGCCTGGGCCCTCTCCTCTCCTTCGCGGACGATCTGCTGGGCCCGCTCCTCCGCCGCCTTCACCACCGACTCGTCCTTCAGGCGCTCCTCCAGCTCTGCCTGCGCCCTGGCGATAATGCGGCCCGCCTCCTCCTGGGCCTGGGCCAGCACTTCCTCCTGCTTCTGCAGAACCTCGCGTGCCTCGCGGATGTCAGTGGGCATCGCCACCCGCATGCGGTCGATCAGGTCAAGCAGGCGCTGGCGATGTACTACCACGCCGCTGCCTAGAGGGACGTGGAAGCCTCGGGCGACCAGCTCCTCCAGCCGGTCGATGAGGTAAAGGATATCCATGGATTCATTAGCCAAAGGAGTCCCCCTACCGGACAAACTTGCGACGAAGGGCTGTGCCCACGTGGGACGGCACCAAGTCGCAAGCATCGTAGCCCATGCTGGCCACCTCTCGAATCCTGCGGCCGCTGATGAACAAGTGCTCCAGGCTGGCCATCAGGTAGACCGATTCGAGCTCCGGTGCCATCTTCTTGTTCATGAGGGCCATGTCGAACTCCGCCTCGAAGTCGGTAAAGGCGCGGATGCCTCGCACCAGCACGTTGGCCTTCTCCTGGCGAGCGAACGACACCACCAGGCCGTAGAACGGCTTGACGGTTACGTTGGGCAGATCCTTCACCGCCTCCTCGAGCATCTTTACCCGCTCTTCGGTGGAGAAAACTGCGTCGGGCACATCATACACTGCCACCACCACCCGCTCGAACATGGCGGCGGCGCGCTGGGTGATGTCCAAATGGCCGTTGGTGACAGGATCGAAGCGACCGGGATAGACAGCGACAGCCAAGTATCCCTCCTATTGATAGATAGATACGCCAGTGTCTCCGTGGCGCTTTCGCCTTACCAGGGCGAAGGCCCCCCACTGGTCTGCGGGCAGGCGGCGCCAGGGGTGCTCTACAACAAGCGTACTCCCCTGCCCGACCAGAGGCGAGCCCACCAGGTGGACCACCACCGCCACAGCGCCCTCGTCCTCGTAGGGCGGGTCCATAAGCACCAAGTCGTAGGGCCCCTCCAGACGGTCCAGAGCCTTCTCCACAGACAGGCACTGCACTCGCCCCCGTTCCTGGAAGCCAGCCAGGGCCAGGTTCTCTCGTATTATGGCACAGGCGGCGCGATCTTGCTCGACGAAGTCGCACCAGTGAGCGCCGCGACTGAGGGCCTCGATGCCCAGGGCACCACTGCCCGCGTAGAGATCGAGGACGCGGGTCAAATCGGCCCCTAGCGCGACCAGTATGTCGAAGATTGCCCCCCGCACCAGGTCCGAGGTGGGGCGGAGATGACGCACGGCTGGCCTCTTGAGCCTCAACCCTTTGGCCTTGCCGGCGATGACTCGCATGGTGCTGACTATCGTCCCAGTGCCGTTAAGGGGTAGCGATGGGCGTCTACTCCTCAGGCGTAGCCTCAGGCGTGACTTCAGGCGTGACCTCAGGCGTGACCTCAGGCGTGACCTCAGGCGTGGCCTCAGGCGTGACCTCAGGCGTGACCTCAGGCGTGCCCTCAGGTGTAGCCTCAGGCGTGACTTCAGGCGTAGGGGTCTCGGTCTCCTCCGGCGTGGGCGTGGGCTCCGGCGTCGGCGTGACGGTCGACTGCACCTCCAAGGTGAGGCGACGGCCCACACGGGTGACACCATCGCTGACGATGAGGGAGACCTCGTACGTTCCTCCTTCGTCGGGCGGTATCCAGGTGGCAGCGCCACCGGTGCCGGGAGCCTCTATCTCGCCGCCGCTGGCCGTCCACTCGGGCCGCAGATTGTCGGCATTCGGCCTCTCCAAGTGTGCCAGGCCACCCCTCACCAGGGAGTCCACCGCCGGCCAGATGTCGCCCCCCCCAGACCCCTCGAAGATGAGTGTGACGGATCTCGACGACAACGCCCATTTGAAGATGCTGTTCTTGCCAGTCCGCTTCGAATCGAAGAGAAGCGACTGCCCATCGGGCATCCATCCGGTCGCATAGTCATCCCGGCCATCGCTCGTGACTTGTGTCACCTGGGTGAAGGCCGTCCCCGCTTTGTTCAGGTGGCCCAGGTAGATATCAGCCTGGTTCTGGACGAGCAGGGCGCTCATCAGCTTCCCGTCAGCAGAGATGCTCAGGCCGCGAACGTTGAAGGCCGCGAGTCGAGTGAGTCGGGTAGGCGTCCCAAGGGCTTCACCTCGCGCGACGTCCGTCTCCACCGCCCAGATGTTTGAAATCTGTTGATTCAGCCCCTCCTCCCTGCGACCGAAGATCAACCGTCCGTCCGAGGCCCAGACGATCGGGAGAATGCCGGTCCAGTTTTGGAAGATCCGCGAGTCAGAGAGGAGATCGGTACGCCCCTCACGATCCTCTACGCGTCGCGTCTCGATGGCGTAGGAGTTCGCCGCCCAAACGCCGTAGGCCAGCCGCTTCGCGTCCGGTGACCAGGCGAGCCGCCAGAAGCTCTCGTCGGGCGAAGCCTCCAGGAACTTGCTGGCGCTGGCGCAGTCTGCGTCCATCAACCAGATGTCGCGACGGGCGCGACCTGTCTCGCTGGCCGAGCCGATGAAAGCGATGCGATCACCCCGGGGCGAGATCGCTGCGGTAAA
>JAIVWR010000103.1:0-5047 GCA_048636435.1 Acidobacteriota bacterium
CTTTTCGTAATCAACCGCTGTCGGTTCGGGAGCCATGTCGCACTCTGTTTTACTCGCTCGAGCCCTGCGGCGGCCTCTCTTCGCCTTCCGTGGGCTTCTCTTCCTTCTTCTCTTTGCCCTTGCCGACGACGACCATGGCCGGGCGGAGGACGCGGTCGTGGAGCTTGTAGCCGCGCTGCACCTCGGCCACCACTTTGCCCTCCTCGCCCTCGCCGTACATGACGGCCTCGTGGAAGCGGGGGTCGAAGGGCCGGCCCTCGGCCTCGATCTGGGTGACGCCGGCGTTCTCGAGCACGAGCTGGAGCTTGCGGTAGATGAGGCGGATGCCATCGAACCAGGTGAGGCCGGCCAGCCGGATGTCCAGGCTGGTCAGCGCCCTCTCCAGGTCATCGAGGACGGGCAGGACGTTGATGATGAGGGCAGCGTTGGCCAAGCGCCCCGCTTCGGCGCGCTCCTGCTCGACCCGCCGCTTGTAGTTGACGAAATCGGCCTCGGCCCGCTGCCAGTTGGCGAGAAAGCGCTGGGCTTCCTCCTTCTCCTTCTGGAGCAGGGCCTTGGCATCTTCGAGGGTCTGCGGCTCCGCTGGGGCCTCCGCCTGAGACGAACCCACGTCGGCCGGGTCTCCGCCCGACGCGCCCTCGCCGCGCTCTTGCTTCTCTTGCTCGTCAACCATGGTCTTTGCCGAAAGCCTCCTAAGAGTAGTACAGATTCACCAGCTCACCCAGGAGCGAGCCCATGTAGCGCACCATAGAGGTGGCGCGCTGATAAGGGAGCCGAGTTGGCCCCAGCACCCCCAGCGCGCCGGTCACGCCGCCGGGCCGACCGTAGCGAGCGACGACCAGACTGCACTGGCGCATGGCGTCCTCAGGGTTCTCGGCGCCGATGATGGTGGTGACGTGGCCAGGAACCACCCAGTGGAAGGGGATAAGCCTGGGCAGGCTGCGCTCGTCCAAGAGGTCGAGGAAGTCCAGCATCGTCTGGGGCTGGGAGAACTCGGGCTGGCTCAGGACGTTGCGCAGGCCGTCCAGGTAGGCGGGCTCGTAGCTGGAGGCGTCCTCTGCCTCAAGGACACGAACGACGGCCTGGGTGACCTCGTCTTCGAAGGGAGATAGCTCCACCATCTGCTGCTGGACCTGCGCTGCCGATAGGCCGGCAAACAGCGAACTGAGCCTTTGGGCCGTTCGGGTGAGCTCGTCCTGGGAGCGGCTTCGATCGAGGGCGAGGGTCTCCTCACGAAGATGCCCTTCCTGAAGCACAACGACAAGGAGGGCCAGGACATCGCCCGCCTTCACCAGCTCCAAGCGATGCAGACGGGCGCGGGCAGGATGGGGAGCGGTGACCAGGGCCAGGTTCTCGACCGAGCGAGCCAGGATGGCCGCCGCGAGCTGGCCCCAGGCGTCGAGGGCTGGCCCCACCTGATAGAACTGGTGGCGGATGGTGCGCTGGAGCTCGTCCGACAGCTCCTCCTCCTCCATCAGGCTCTCCACATAGTGGCGATAACCCATATCGGAGGGGATTCGGCCGGCCGAGGTGTGAGGCTGGGTGAGATAGCCCTCCTCCTCGAGCCGCACCATCTCGCTGCGGATGGTGGCGGGCGAAGCCTTGAGGCCGTACTTGCGCACTATGGTCCCCGAGCCGACCGGGGTGGCGCTGTCAACGTACTCCCTGACAACGACCTCGAGAACGCGCGCCCTTCTATCGCTAATCATATTCGCCTCTCCGGAGGGGAATTGGCACTCTAAGCTTGAGAGTGCTAACTCCTATTCCACCATAGCATCGGGCTGGAGATCGTGTCAAGTGTTGACCGCCTGCCTGCGCCTTTGCTATACTCCCCGCGCACCTGCTTGATGGCAGTCAGGTGGGCGCTGGTTGGGGGCCTACACAAAAGCGGGAAGGAGATGGCCACGATGGCAGAAGAGGAGACCCCTGGAGGCGAGGAGGAGCGTGGCGGAGGGCACCCCTTGCGCAAGCTGATAGCCCTGGTCGCCGGCCTGGGCGCAGGCTTGGCAGCGCTCATGTGGTGGCGACGCCGCGGCGGCGAAGAAGAGGGGGAAGGCGAACCGCCTCCGGAATAGTTACCCTTCCCCGCCACCCTAGAGGCGAGTCCCTCGGTCGAAGAGGAGGTCGAGTAGCGCCGTCGCCTGATGGAGATCACCTGGCTCGGTCATTCTTGCTTTCGCCTGCGCAGCCGCGAGGCTGTGGTCATCACTGATCCTTGTTCCCCTGCCACCGGCCACTCTATCGGCAAACTCACGGCTGACATCGTCACCATAAGCCACGACCACCCCGGGCACAGCTACCTCAAAGCGGTGACCGGGAAACCCGTGGTCATCACAGCCCCCGGCGAATATGAGATAGCGGGCGTCTTCATTGCTGGCATACCCACCTACCACGAGGGGAAGAAGGACCCGCAGCGAAGCAAGAACACGGCCTATATGATCGAGATGGACAACATTCGCCTCTGCCACCTGGGGGACCTGGGCCATCTGCCCACGGTGGAGCAGGCGGAGGACATGAGCGGGGTGGATGTGCTGCTCATTCCGGTGGGCGGCAAGAACACGATCGACGGTGCCACAGCGGCCGAGGTGGTGGGCCTGCTAGAGCCGTCGGTGGTGATCCCCATGCACTACAAGACGGCGCATTCAGAAGCCCATCTGGACCCCCTTCAGCGCTTCCTCACGCAAATGGGCCTGCCCCAGGTGGAACCACTGACGAAGGTCTCGTATAACGCCAGCAACCTGCCCCACGAGACGCAGGTGATAGTGCTGGACTACAAGCGCTAGACGAGACGGCCGAAGGGTTGCGCCGGCCTCTAGGGTAGATAGTTCAGGGGATCGACGGCGGCGCCGCCCACCCTTACCTCGAAGTGGAGGTGAGGGCCGGTGGTCCAGCCAGTGGAGCCCACCGTGCCGATGGTCGCGCCCTGGGCCACCCACTGCCCCTGGACCACCCATATCTCCGAGAGGTGGGCGTAGAGCGTCTCGTGGCCGTTATCGTGGCGAATGACCACGTAGTTGCCGTAGCCATAGCCCGCGGATGCCAGGACTACCTGGCCCGAAGCAGCCGCCGCGATGGGGGTGCCACTGGGGGCACCGAGATCGATGCCCGAGTGGTAGGCACCACCGCCTCTGGCCGCGCCGAAGTAGTCATTGAAGGTGCCCACCAGCGGCCACATGTAGCCACTGACCCCGGCTGAAGCAGCGGGCGGGGGCGGCGAGAAGTCCCCAGCAAGAGGGGCATCCTCTGGAGCAGCGGCGGCGAAGAAGGGTTGGGGCGCCACGACCGGAGGAGGAGGAGGAGGCACCGCCCCGGGGAGCAACAGAACAGATCCCTCGAGAACGCGATCGGCGTCGCCGATGGCGTTGGAGCTCAGACCGACAATGCTGTCCACGTCCGCCTGATAGATATCAGCGACGTCGAGCAGGGTATCGCCCAGCCTGACGGTGTAGAGGATGCCGTCCCTGGTGGGGATAGTCATTTCCTGGCCGATGAGAAGAAGGTCGGGGTCGGTTCGCAGCTCAGGGTTGTTCCAGAGGAGGGAGTCGAGCTGGAGGCCATGGCGAGCAGCAATGGAGGCGGCCGTATCACCCTGCTGGACGACGTAGGTGAAGTAGGCCTCCTCCGGCTGGAGGACTGCCTCCGCTACAGGCTCCAGTGTCTCTACCGCCTGGACGGGCTCTTCGACCGGAGGGATCTGCGGCGATTCGCTGGCCACCAGCACGTCGATAGGCCCCAGGCCAATGTCGGTGGTGAGGAGAACAGTGGCACGCAGGTAACCGTCCCTGTAGGAGTCGGTGGTAACCTGCTCGGATGGGGTAACTGGGGAAACCGGCAACTCAGCAGCGAAATCGCCCTGGATGATAGCCCGTGAGCCTGGCCAGGCCGCCAGGAGGGTAGCAGCGATCAGGGTGACCAGTAGTATGGTGTGTCGGTAGTATCTTCGGTTTATGGTTTTGGCGAGTGTGGGAGCCGCTATTCTGGCCAATTTGCCTCGGCCCGTCGCATCAGGAAGATCCTGCCGACGGGCGACAAGCATATGTTTAATAACAAACCTCCGGCGCTAGAAGGCCTCCTAGTGGCTTGCCACCTCCACGGCTTTGCCGTGCCTGCCTCCAAGCAGGCAATGCTAAGATGCCCAAAAATCTGTGTTATTATACACGATTTGTCAAGCCCTGCGCCACTTTCATATCTGAGGGCAGTCTCGCGGCGAGCGATGATTTCCGTGAAAATCCAGGGCTGGAAGGCCTGAGACAAGGGAATGCCGCTTCGGCTCAGGCTAGAAGGCATCGACGGCGTCATCAAACTTGCCGGGCAGCAGCTTCAGCAGGACGGGGCCGCCGTCCAGGAAGAGGGGGGCGATGGCTGAACCTCGGATAGTGTCGTCCAGGCCAAGGTAGGGGAAGGTGGTGAACAGGATAAGGAACACCTCGACGAGGATGAGCCCCTTGAGAAGCCCCAAGGCGGCGCCTGCCAGGTGATCGAGCCAGCCCAAGCGGAGCAAGCTCGCCATCCGCTTCAGGAGAGTGGCAGCCAGCTGCCCGCCCAGGGCCACCGACGCGAACAGCACGACGAAGGCCGCTACGTTGGCGGCGATGTCGTCGTCGATGAAGAGGAGCACATTCTCGGCAAGGTCGTCGTAGTAGAAGCCGGCGGCCAGGACCGCTACCACAAAGGCGATGACAGTGACCACCTCGCGGATGATGCCAGCCCCGAAGGCGGCGAAGGTGAACCAGGCGATGACGATCACGATGGCCACGTCGAGCCAGTTCATCGTTCTTTGCCTGTTCTAGCGAAGAGCCATGTGCCCGCCGTGAGGGAGCGGAAACGGTGGTGGCTCCAGATCAGAAACGCCAGGACAAGCCCACCGAACAGCAGGCCTCCCAGAACATCGCTGGGCCAGTGGACGCCTACGTACACTCTTTGCAGTGCGGTCAGCACGATGATAACGAGGCAAGACGCCTGCACCAGAAGGCGCAAGGGCCTGGCGGGGATCAGGAAGGCGGCCAGGTAGAAGATGAAGCCGTACACCAGCACGGCGGCGGCGACG
>JAIVWR010000104.1:0-5008 GCA_048636435.1 Acidobacteriota bacterium
GGCCCATGCTGATGGCGGTCAGGCCGCCGTCGGGGAATCGATCCTTCAGGCGGAGGCCTTCCTCCAGGGCATACTCGTCGGCCGGATTGAGGATGTGCCTCAGACCCTCTTCCTGCAGAGCGGCCTGTCCCGACCTCACCGGCAGCGGCTCGCTGGTATCCACCACCCTGGCGACGCAAACAACCACCTTCATCGCGTTTGCCACCTTACGAGACCTGCCCGGCGCCAGGCACGTTGGCCAGCGTGCGCAGGACCTCCTCGTCCTCGGCCGTCCCCCGCTCCTGCCGCAATCGGCGCAGCCGCTCGATCAGCGAGGGCAGCACCTGGTGCAGATCGCCCACTATCTTCAGGTCGGCTATCTGGAAGATAGGCGCCTGGGGGTCCTTGTCGATGGCGACTACGGCCCTGGAATCCCTCATCCCCACGACATGGTGATTGACGCCGGAGATGCCGCAAGCGATGTATAGCCGGGGCGCGACGGTCTTGCCGCTCAGCCCCACCTGTCGCTCATAGGGAGCCCAGCCCGCGTCCACCGCCGGCCTGGAGGCGGCCACGGCGGCGCCCATAAGGTGAGCCAGCTGCTCGACCAGGCGGAAGCCCTCCTCGCCGCCCACGCCTCGCCCGCCAGCGACGATGACCTCCGCCTCGGTCACGTCCAGGGCTGAGGGAGGAATCTTGATCACCTCCTCCAGGCGGAGACGCAGGCTCTGGGACGATAGGCTCACGTCCACTGCAATTACCTGTGCCTGACGGCTGGGGTCTGGCCGTTTGGCGGGCACCGCCCCTGCCTGAAGGGTGGCCATCTGGGGCCTCGCCTGCGGGCAGATGACGTTGCAGGAGGCCTTGCCACCGTAGGCCGGGCGAGTCATCACCAGCAGGCCGTCCTCGCTCAGGTCGACGTTGGTGCAATTGGAGGCCAGGCCTGTGCCCAGGCGGGCGGCTACCCGCGGGGCTAGGTCGCGCCCCTGATCGGTGGCACCCCAGAGGACGATGGAAGGCCGCTCGCGACGGATGAGGTCGGCGAGTAGGGGAGTATAGGCATCGGGGTTGTAGGCGCCCAGGAGAGGGCTCTCGGCTAGATAGACCGTATCGGCGCCGCACTGACCGAGAAGGGGCGTCAGGCCGCGAACGTCATCGCCCGGAAGCACCGCCGCCGCCGACAGGCCCAGTCGATCGGCCAGATCGCGGGCCTGCGCGAGGAGTTCCAGGGCGATATCCTGTACCTCGTCGCCAGTATGGTCGACGATAACCCACACGCCGCCCGTCGGTCCTTCTCGCATAGCGCCGACGCGGTCGCGCCCCCTAGCAGGTCATCGCCAGCCTGTGCTCCCTCAACCCTGCGCCCACCTAGCTTCCGCCGAGGCTCCAGAAGGGCCCCGTCTTGCCCAGCTTCGCCAAAGTGGCCATCCACTCGGGCATGAATTGGGGGAGCCGGAGCAGATAGTCAGGCTGGAGGCGCTCCCGGAACAGGCCCGTGCTAAAAAGGGTGGCATAGTCGGCGAGGGGCATGATGCCGTCGGCGCTCTCGGGATCATACAGGGACCAGTTGCGGACGTGCTCTTCCGACCGGAAGAGGTTCATGAGGCTTCAAGCCCTGGCGATGTCGTCGCGCCAGCGTGAAAAAGGAACGTTCACGTGGCCGACGATGGTGGGCGGCGAGGCCTCTAGGACCTCCCCATCGCGCATCCGCACCCGTATCGGTTCGTTGCAGTCCAGACACGGACAGTCGATCTGCACCTGCTTGCCGGGGAAAAGCCAGCTGACCGCTAGCGATTCAAATCCTCACTGCCCGTACCATTTCTGCTCGCCCTCCACGGAGATCAGGTACTGGGTGGGGATGTTGGAGAACGGAGCGGGAGACGCGATGAGGTCGGTGCCTGGACTAAGCCAGAAGCCAGGCACTCTTCCGTCACCGACTTCGTGGAGTGCTTCCCGCGCCTGATCCGGGGAGAGGCCTAACTCCGTGGCGAGTTCCGTGTAGTGCGGCGCTCGTCCGTCGCGGACTATGCCGCTCATAATGGAGTGGTACATTCTTGCTAGAAGCTGCGGGTCTGCCATGGTGCACCTCCCTCGCTCAGGCCCTCATGTCAGCGGTGCCCCCATAGACTACCACAGACGTTGAGGATCGCAAGGGCGTGCAGCTTGCTCGCTCCCCCTCACGGCGTGTCCCACTATCCTTGAAGGGGCACTTCGTGGTAAATTGCCGTCGCAAACACGGCCTCGCGGCCCCAGGGCCGCCTTCGGAATCATCAACGGCTTGGGTGATGGCCAGCCAGCAAGAAGGGGGGAGAAAGCAGTGACCACCGTACCAGAGAGCTCCCAAGTACAGCTCAAGCACCTCTTCACACCACTGAAGATCGGCACATTTACCGTCCGCAACCGCATCCTCAGCACCGCCCACCTTACCGGCTTCGCCGAGGCCGGCCTTCCAACCGACCGGCACCTGAACTACTGGGCGTCAAAGGCCAAAGGGGGCATCGGCCTCATTGTCACCGAGGACCAGGCCGTCCATCCCACCGCTGCCACCGACCCCTTCGTCATCCACGCCTACAGGGACGCATGCATCGAGCCATTCAGGCGGATCGTCTCTGCCGTGCATGAGCACGGGGCCAAGCTGGTAGCCCAGCTATGGCATCCGGGCAGCATTTTCTACGGCGCCCGAGAGGGCAGCCTGCCCTTGTGGTCCAGTGGGGCTAACGCCGGCTCCTTCCACGCCGAGACCGCTCATGCCATGGAGGTTGAAGAGGTCAAGGAGATGGTCCAGGCATTTGGCGACTCGGCGCGGCGAATGCGGGAGGCCGGCCTCGACGGGGTAGAGCTCATGGGCACCCACGGCTTCTTGATCGAGCAGTTCATGTCCCCTCGCACCAACCGGCGTAGCGATGAATACGGCGAGTCCGAGGAGAACCGCCTTCGCTTCATCCTCGAGGTGATCGATGCCGTGCGGGCTGCTGTGGGCTCCGACTTCACCCTGGGCTTGCGCATTAGCGGCGACCAGTTCCAGGGAGGCGGCCTGGGCCTCCAGGACATGAGAGGGATCATGCCCAAGCTAACGGCCGCAGGCAAGCTGGACTACGTCAGCGTCACCGTTGGCGCCGGCGGCGCTCCCATCCCACCCATGTACATGCCCGGCAGCCCCTTCGTCTACCTAGCGGCCGGGATCAAGGAAGTGGTGGACGTGCCGGTGTTCTGCGTCGGCCGCATCACCGACCCTGTGGTGGCCGAGGACATCCTGGCCAAGAATCAGGCGGACATGGTGGGGATGACCCGTGCCAACCTGTGCGACCCCGAGCTGCCGAACAAGGCGCGGGAAGGAAGGCTGGATGAGATTCGCCGCTGTATGGGCTGCAACGAGGGCTGCTGGGGCCGTATATACGAGACCCTCCCCGTCACCTGCGCCATCAATCCCAGCGCGGGGCGGGAAAAGGAGATGGAGATCACTCCCGCCCCGGTGAAGAAGAAGGTCATGGTCATCGGCGCAGGCATCGCCGGCATGGAGGCGGCACGGGTGGCGGCGCTGCGGGGCCACTCCGTCTCCCTGTACGAGAAGGATGAGCAGTTGGGGGGCCAGCTCCAGATCGCCGCCAAGGCCCCCGGCAGGCAGGACATGGCGGAACCGGTGCGCTACTACGAGTACCAGTTCAAGCTACTGGAGGTCGATGTCCACCTGGGCTGTACAGTGGACGCGAAGACCATCGAGGAGGTCAACCCTGATGTGGTCATCGTGGCCACGGGAGGACTTCCAGCCGCAGCCACCTTCGCTGGCGCAACGCAACCCAACGTAGTGCAGGCCCGACACGTGCTAATGGGCAAGGCCCAGGCAGGCAAGAAGGTCGTCCTGTTCGCCCTAGACCGGGGAATGGAAGCCCTAACGACTGCCGATTTCCTGGCCGACCGCGATTGTGAGGTAGAGGTACTCGTGCCGTGGGGGGCGATAGCGGGCTTCCAGGTAGAGCCACTGACCCTCGCCTTTGTGCTAGCGCGGCTGTACACGAAGGGGGTTGTGCTGACCAACAGCATGCAGATAAAGGCGGTGCGGGAGAACACTGTGGTAGCCACCAACATCCTCAGTCGTCAGGAGCGCACCATCGAAGAGGTGGACACCGTTGTGCTGGCCCTCGGCAGCGTGGCCGACGATAGCCTGTACAAGGCCCTCAAGGGCAAGGTGCGGGAGCTCTACGTTGTGGGACAGGCCCTGGCCCCCCGCAAGATGCTGGACTCCACCCTGGACGGACTTCGCGTCGGCAGGATGGTGTAAGAAGGGTACCGCCTAAGTATCGGGGACGTACCGCCGATGCCACCTACTTCCACCTGCGGGAGGGCGGATGGGTCACAGCCATGGCATTCCAGTGGTGTGGCCTCCCCGCAGAACATTGGCTTTCAAGGAGGGGTCGAGGATGAGACAGCGGATTCCAAATGCCGAGCTTCTCAAGCGAGTCGAGGAATCAGCCTACAACTATGAGAAGGCGTATCATGGTTGCTCGCAGTGCGTGTTGCAGGCGATCCAGGACCACTTGAAAGTGGGCGACGAGGCCACATTCAGGTCGGCGAGCGCTCTCGCAGGCGGCGTTGCCCTCATGGGCGACTCCTGCGGGGCGCTGGTTGGGGGGATGATGACGCTGGGCCTAGTCTCCGGCCGTCAGAAGATCGAGGACTTCCCCCAGCTCGCCAGTTCATTCGTGCCGGCGCGAACGCTCTACGCCAGGTTCCGAGAGGAATTTGGGAGCTGCCTCTGCCGGGACGTGATGACGACGCAACTGGGCAGATTCTATGATTTGGCTACCGAGTACCAGCAATTCCAAGAGGCTGGCGGCTATGAGCGATGCTCAAGGGTTGTGGCGAAGACCGCTCGGATGGCCGCTGACCTAATCCTGGCGGCCCAAGACTAGGGTAGGGAATTGGCGCTCGAGGCAATCTCACATCGGGGCGAGGCTGGGATAACCTCTACATCTCCAGTGCAGATGACCTGCAACCATATGCGTGATCAGGCTTGCGTCATTGCCCCCAA
>JAIVWR010000105.1:0-4957 GCA_048636435.1 Acidobacteriota bacterium
AGAGAACGCGGTGGTGGTTGCTCCAGGCCCTATGGCCAATGGCGTGGAGGAGGTGAGTCTTGCCCAGGCCAGTGCCGCCGTAGATGAACAGAGGGTTGTAGACTGTGGCTGGCTTGTCGGCCACTGCGAGGGAGCCGGCGTGGGCTAGACGATTCTCGTGGCCGACGATGAAGCGCTCGAAGGTGTAGCGCTCGTTGAGGCGAGGCAGTGGGAGTGGAGTTGGCGGTGATAGTGGCGGGGCGGTCTCGGGCTTGAACAGGGGTCCGTTGGCGGGGGCGGCCTCCGGGTGAGAACCGAGGAGCTGGAAGGCCACGTCCACGGGGTGGCCAATGATGCCGGTGAGGGTCTTGGCGATGAGGGGACGGAGCTTGGTTGAAAGCCACTCGGTGGCGAAGTCGTTGGGGGCTCCGACAACGAAAAAGCCGTTGTCGAAGCGCAGGCCGACGGTATCCTTGAGCCACGTCTCGTAGTTGGGGCGCGTCACCTGTACTTGGAGCTCAGCAAGGGCTAGCTCCCACAGGTCCTGAGCACTTGTCTCCAGCCGAGAGGCAGCTGGTTCGTTCATGAAAGATTCCCCCTCGGTGGCAATGCGGAACACAGGCGATCGTTTGCGGCGGACGGGCGCAACATAGCAGGGCAGTATGAGGGTTACAAGGGTTTTATGGTAAGTGGGCAGGAAAATGTTAACCCTTTCGAAAGCCTCAAACCGGCTGGGTGATGCGAGCGCTGGGTTGCTGGCGTGTGTGTCTGGGAGCTATAATGGCTCGGCCTCCAGGATCGGAGGGGCAAGAGAGATGCTTCTGACTATTGACGTAGGCAACACGAACATCACGCTGGGGGTGTTCGAAGCGGAGGAGCTGAAAGCGAGCTGGCGGCTGGCGGCCGACGTCAGCAGGCTGGCGGACGAGTATGGCGTGCTGATGGTGAACCTGCTGGGGCATGAAGGCGTGGGGGCTGAGCAAGTCGATGCTGCTGTGATGGCGAGCGTGGTGCCCGATCTGGACCCCATCTTCGAGTCGGTGTGCCGGCGCTACTTTGGCGTGCGGCCGCTGGTGGTGAGCGCTGGGGTGCGCACAGGCCTGCGCATCCTGTACGATAGTCCTCGGGAGGTGGGGGCGGACCGAGTGGCCGATGCGGTGGCTGCCATCAGGCTGTACGGACCGCCGCTGATTCTGGTGGACCTGGGAACCGCTACAGTGTTCGATGCCATATCGAAGGACGGCGACTATCTGGGGGGAGCGATCGCCCCTGGCCTGGTCATCGCGGCCGAGGCTCTGTTCCAGCGGGCGGCGAGGCTGTATCGGGTGGAGCTAGCGCGGCCGACGAGGGCAATCGGGCAGAACACGGTGGCCGCCGTCCAATCAGGGGTGATCTACGGATACGTGGCGCTGGTGGAGGGCATTGTCCGCCGCTTCAAGGAGGAGCTGGGGGAGGAGGCGAAGGTGGTGGCGACCGGCGGCTGGGCCGAGATGGTGGCCCAGGAGACGGAGGTTATCGACGTGGTGGACCCCAACCTCACTCTGAAGGGGCTGCGCTTTATCTACGAGATGAATAGCTGAGATGCTGAAGGGCAAGGTTGTCGTTCTAGGGATAACGGGCAGTATCGCGGCCCACAGGGCGGCGGACCTGGCCAGCAAGCTGGTGCAGGCGGGCGCCAGCGTCGACGTGGTGATGACGCCGGCGGCCACGGAGTTCGTTACGCCCCTGACCTTTCGGTCGCTGACTCAAGGCAGCGTTATCGTGGACATGTTCGAGGGAGGGCTGGAGCATATCGAGCTGAGCCGCCGCGCCGACGTGGTGGTGGTGGCGCCGGCCACGGCCACGACTATGGCTCGCCTTGCGCACGGCCTGGCGGAGGACATGGTGAGCGTCACTGTCCTGGCGACCAAGGCGCCGGTGCTGGTGTGCCCGGCGATGGACTCGCAGATGTTCGAGAATGCCGCTACGCAGGCTAACCTGGAGACGCTGCGAGGGCGGGGCATGACGATCGTGGGCCCGGAGATGGGCCGCCTGGCCTCGGGGCGCATGGGCCTGGGCCGATTGGCGGACGTCGAGACCATTCTGGGAGCGATCCGCTATGCTCTGGGGCGAGGGGGCGACCTGGCCGGCCGCAAGGTGGTGGTGACGGCCGGCGGCACACGGGAGCCCATCGACCCCGTGCGGTACGTGAGTAACTACTCTTCCGGCAAGATGGGCTACGCCATAGCCGAAGCGGCGCGGGACCGCGGCGCGGAGGTGGTGCTGGTGAGCGCCCCCACGGCGTTGCCCACTCCCTATGGGGTGAGGCTGGAGCCTGTGCAGCGGGCGGTCGAGATGCGCGATGCTGTCGTGCAGGAGTGCCGGGACGCCCAGGCGCTGGTGATGGCGGCGGCCGTGGCTGACTATCAGCCGGTTGCGACCGCCGAGCAGAAGATGAAGCGGCGGGCCAAGACGCTGAGGCTGGAGCTGACGCGGACGCCGGACATCCTGGCGGAGGCGGGCAAGGGCTTCGTCAGGGTGGGGTTCGCCGCTGAGAGCGAGAACCTGGTGGCCAACGCCCGCCGGAAGCTGGAGAGCAAGGGGCTCGACCTGATAGTGGCGAACGACATCAGCGGCCCTGAGACCGCCTTTGACGCCGACACCAACCGGGTGGTCATCCTCGACCGGGCCGGCGGGGAAGAGCGTCTGCCGGTCATGACCAAGTACGAGGTCGCTCAGCGCATCCTCGATCGGGTGGTTGAACTTCTGGCCAAGGGCTCCTGAGACGAAGGGCCCCCTTTTCCCACACTGCGGAGGTAGCTGACTATGGCTTACCAGAACCTACTGTATGAGAAGGCGGGGAGGATCGCCAGGATAATCCTCAACCGGCCGGAGCGGCTCAACGCGATCAGCCTCGACATGCCCGACGAGCTCGAGCGGGCGGTGGCTGAGGCGAACGCGGACGGCGACGTGCGGGCGATCATCCTGAAGGGGGCGGGACGCGCCTTCTGCGCCGGCTTCGACCTGTCGCCCGGGCTGCTGACGGGGCCGCCGATGGGACAATGGGACCCCACTGAGGACTACCTGATGACCACAACCCTGGCGCGGAAGTTCATGAGCCTCTGGTACAGCCGCAAGCCGACGATCGCGCAGGTGCACGGCTGGTGCGTGGCGGGCGGCACGGACATGGTGCTGTGCAGCGACATCATCATCGCGGCCGAGGACGCGCAGATCGGCTATGCGCCGGCGCGCATCTGGGGCTCGCCGCTCACGGCCATGTGGGTGTATCGACTGGGGCCGGAGTGGGCCAAGCGCCTGTTGCTCACCGGCGACCCGGTGGACGGCAAGACGGCGGAGCGCATCGGGCTGATCCACAAGGCGGTGCCCGCCGACCGCCTGGAGGAGGAGGTGGAGGGCCTGGCGCAGCGGATGGCCAACATCCCCGTCTCGCAGCTGGCGTCCATGAAGCTGCTGGTGAACCAGGCCTACGAGAACATGGGCCTGCACTCGACCCAGACGCTCGGCCCGATCCTCGACGGCTACATGCGCAATACACCCGAGGCACTGCAGTTCGTCGAGACCGCAGGCCGCGAAGGCGTGGCCGCCGCCATCGCCGGCCGCGACGGCCCCTTCGGCGACTACAGCCAGGCTCCAACCGAGCAGCAACCCGGACGCGGGAACGTGATCGCCGCGGATCCCGGCGACGCCGATGACGCCGACCCGAAAGCGACCCGATTCGTCGAGCTTGGTGAAGCCAGTTACTAGTGTGGCGAGGGCGCCGGCCACCAGGGGATCTTCCGCTGCGGCGCGCTCCAGCCGATCGATGTCGAGCCGCGAGGGTTGTGCGTGCTCGACGGCAAAGACCGACTCGGCGACCGGATCCGAGCCAAAGGCCACCAGCTCCTCCCCCGCTCGATCTGCCAGCGGATGGAGACCGGCGATCGAGACGGCGAGGGCGATACCCACGGCGACCCTTTGCCACGAGTTCCCGGGCCAGAGCCCGAGAGCGGCAAAGGCCAGGGCCACCCCGAAGAGCCCCTCACCCAGGGCGGCGGGAATCAGCAGCAGCCCGGCCACCAGCGCCGCCCGCGACACCAGAGGCAATGCAACCGGAAGCTCACCCAGCAGGCGGGCCGCCGCGGCAACCAGGCTTCCGCCAGCGACGAAGAGGAAGAGCAATCCCCCGATCAGGCAGGCCGTGACCAGAGCGTGGGAGATCGTGGCCCGGAGCCAGAGGGAGGCCTCCAGGTGTCGATCCGAGGCCCGGGCGGCCTGCCCGATCTGATCGAGGGCACCGGCGAGATCCCACTCCTCGCTCCAGAGGGCCTGACCAAGAGCGATCCGGGCTGCCGGAAGATCGGGTGCCAGCCGGACTGCCGCCTCTGCCCGCTCCAGGCGAGTTCCGAGGGATTCGTCCAGCAGCAGGGCTCGCGCTGGGGCCTCGAGGTTCGGCCCGCCCGCCTCGAGGGCGATATCGAGCGTCCTCTCCACCCGGTCCTCCAGGCTGCCCGCCGCTGCGAACCAGGCCCGCTCGACCGGGTCGAGGCCGGGAACCCGCGCCGCCCGTGGCTGGTCCGCAAGCATCTCCGAGGCGGCCGCGAGCTGAGTCGGAAGCACGCCCCCTTGGGGAAGCGCCGTGGCTTCCGCGGCATCATCGCGACCCGGGCGAGGGAGCTGAACCGGGGCGATTTCGGACCAGGCGGGCGCGGCCCACAGCAGGAGCACCCCACCGAGCAGGATCGAAGCCACTCGCCGCCCCGTGCTCGCGCACTTCCCCTGGGAGACACGCATCTCGCTGGGCATATCGGTCGGAGGGAGGATGCGCTGAACCCGCTTTGCAGCGGGGCTGGACCGAACTGCCCGGGATCCCTATTCTCCGCCGCTCGTGAGGGCCGCGCGGGCGCCCTCACCTCTCGCCCAACACATCTCATTTTATGATTCGTAGTACGTCGAGAAAAAATTCAGCACGAACAGCACTAAGGAGACAATACACACCAGC
>JAIVWR010000106.1:0-4938 GCA_048636435.1 Acidobacteriota bacterium
TCTTCCGTCTGGCCGGGCTGGGCATGCCTCACCTGGGCAGTGGCGCCAAGGGCGACCTCTTCGCCAAGGTGGAGGTGATACTGCCGGCAGACCTCTCGCCCGAGGAGCGGGAGCTGTTCGAGAAGCTGAAGGCGGCGCGGAGAGTGGGGTCGGAGGGATGAACGGGCACGTGTCCGAAGACAAGCATGTGAGGTGAAGTTCGTTGCGAGATCGGATGATTCCTGAAGAGGAGCCCTGTTTCGTGATAAGCGTGGCGGCCAGGATGCTGGGCATGCATGCCCAGACCCTCCGCTACTACGAGCGCGTGGGCATCATCGCCCCGTCACGATCGCGGGGTCGCATACGTCTTTACTCTCAGGCGGATATCACCCGCCTGCGCCAGATCCAGCGCCTGATCAACGACCTGGGCGTGAACCTGGCGGGGGCGGAGGTGATCCTGCGCCTCAACAGGCGCATCCGCCAGATGGAACAAGAGATGGAAGAGCTGCGGATGGAGCTGCAGCGGCTGCGGGACAGGCACCTGCCCCAGCCGATGGAGTGACGGCTCGTCTGGGAGAGGGGGACAGGACAATGCCAACGCCGACGGAAGAACTGGTTGCCACCATCAGCGAGAGGTTGAAGGCTAGCGCTGACGTCAAGGTGGTCTACGGCGAGCCGCAAGTCATCGAAGGCAAGACCATCATCCCCGTGGCTGTGGCCGCGTATGGCTTCGGCGCCGGCAGCGGCGGGGGCCCGCAGGGCCAGGGTGGCGGCGGTGGTGGCGGCATGCGAGTCAAGCCGGTGGGCGTAGTGGAGATAACCGCCGAAAGGACGCGCTTCATTCCTATCGTGGATGTCAATCGCCTGGCCACGCTGGGCGTCGTTGCTCTGGCCCTCCTTCTCTTTCGGTTCCGGGGCCCATTCCGGCGGCGGTAGCTTTGCAAGAGGTGTGAGTTGCCATGATGAAGCGAGCGTAGCTGCAGGGCTTGAGCCCTGCAAAGGCAGACCTAAAGGTCTGCAGCTACGACTAGAAGACACGGCCTAGTCGAGAGGTGAAGTCATCATGATGAGACAAGACAGATTCACGGAGCAAGCCCAGGAGGTGCTGGCCGCCTCCCAGGAGCTGGTGCGCAAGGAGCGCCATGCTCAGTGGGACGTGGAGCACGTCCTCTTCGCCCTGCTGAACCATCCGGGCGGCCTGGCCCAGCAGATCCTGGAGCAGCTCAAGGTCGACCCGCGGCAGGTTAGCGAGCGGGTGGCGGCCATTCTGGAGCGCATGTCCAGGCTGGCCTACGATGTCGTCCAGGTCTACACCACTCCTCGCATCGTGCGCATACTGGAGGTGGCCAACGCCGAGGCCGAGCGCTTCAAGGACGAGTACGTGGGCGTGGAGCACATGCTCATCGCCATCGCCGACGAGCGGGAGGGCGAGTCGGCCAGGATCCTGCGCGAGTTCAACATCGACAAGGAGAGGATCTACCAGGCGCTGGCCCAGATTCGCGGCGATACCCGCATCACTGACCAGCGGGCGGAGAGCAAGTACCGCGCCCTGGAGCGCTACAGCACCGACCTCACCGAGCTCGCCCGCCAGGGCAAGCTAGACCCCGTCATCGGCCGCGACGACGAGATCAAGCGGGTGATGCAGGTCCTCAACCGCCGTACCAAGAACAACCCGGTGATCATCGGCGAGGCGGGCGTGGGCAAGACGGCCATCGCCGAGGGCCTGGCCCAGAAGATCGTGGCCGACGACGTCCCCGAGAACCTGAAGGGCAAGCGAGTGCTGGCCCTGGACATGGGGGCAATGGTGGCCGGCAGCAAGTTCCGGGGCGAGTTCGAGGAGCGCCTGAAAGCGGTGATGGACGAGATCAAGCGGGCCCAGGGCGAGGTTATCGTCTTCATCGACGAGATCCACCAGGTGATGGGGGCCGGCGCCGCCGAAGGGGCCATCGATGCCAGCACCATGATGAAGCCCGCCCTCTCCCGCGGCGAGCTCCAGTGCGTGGGCGCCTGCACCCTGGACGACTACCGCCAGCACATCGAGAAGGACCCCGCCCTCGAGCGCCGCCTGTCGCCCGTGTACATCGACGAGCCATCGCCTGAGGACACCATTGAGATGCTGAAGGGCCTCCGCCCTGGCTATGAGGCTCATCACAAGGTGAGGATAACGGACGAGGCCATCGAGGCGGCGGTCAAGCTGTCCAGTCGATACGTCACCGGCCGCTTCCTGCCCGACAAGGCCATCGACCTGATCGACGAGGCCGCCAGCAAGCACGTCATCGAGGCCCAGGCCCTGTCGCCGGAGCTGCGGGAGGCGAAGGGCCGCGTCGATGAGCTGGCCCGCCAGGAGGACGCGGCCTCCGGTCGCGAAGACTACGAGGAGGCGGCTCGCATCAAGAGCGAGCGGCTGCAACTGGAGAAGGAGTACGAGGCCGCCAAGAGCCAGTGGGAGGCTGAAGAAACGATCAACATGACGGTGAGCGGGTCCGACATCGCCAGCCTGGTGGCCCACATGACCGGCATCCCCGTCGACCGGCTGATGGAGGGGGAGGCCGACAAGCTCCTGCACATGGAGGAGCGCATCCACCAGCGCATCGTCGACCAGAGCGAGGCGGTGGCCGCCGTATCCGACGCCATCCGCCGCGCCCGCTCCGGCCTCAAGGACCCCAAGCGGCCCATCGGCAGCTTTGTCTTCCTGGGCCCCACCGGCGTGGGCAAGACGGAGCTGGCCAAGGCCCTGGCCGAGTTCATGTTCGACGACGAGGACGCCATGGTGCGCATCGACATGTCCGAGTACCAGGAGCGGCACACGGTGTCCCGCCTCATCGGCGCTCCGCCCGGATACGTGGGCTATGAGGAGGGCGGCAGCCTCACCGAGGCCGTGCGCCGCCGCCCCTATCGCGTCGTCCTCTTCGACGAGGTGGAGAAGGCCCACGCGGACGTGTTCAACATCCTCCTCCAGATACTGGAGGACGGCCGCCTCACCGACGGCCACGGCCGTGCGGTGGACTTCCGCAACACGGTGGTGATCATGACCTCCAACCTGGGCACGGCCGAGTTCCAGCGGCCCGCAGTGGGCTTCATGCCCGCCGAGAGGCAGACCAAGAGCGAGCGGGGGCGGCTGCGCAGCACCGTGGAGAAGGCCCTCAAGGAGGCCTTCCGCCCCGAGCTGCTGAACCGCATCGATGAGACGATCATCTTCGAGCCGCTGACGGAGGAGGACCTGAAGCAGGTCATCGAGCTGCTGATCAGCGACGTGCGCAAGCGCCTGGACGAGAGGGGCGTTGGCCTGGAGCTGACGGAGGCGGCCAAGGAAGCGCTGGTGAAGGAGGGCTTCGACCCCGTGTTCGGCGCCCGCCCCCTGCGGCGCACGGTGCAGCGGCGGGTGGAGAACCCGCTGTCGAAGCGCATCCTGGCCGGCGAGTTCGGCGAGGGCGACACGGTGCTGGTGGACCTCGAGGGCGAGGAGTACGTCTTCAGCCGCGAGCAAGCGAAGGTGGCGGAGAAAGCAGCGACGAAGGCCGCGGGGTAGGCCGCTGATAAGCGGTAAGCGGTTCGCCGTTGATGGGTGAACTCTGTGGCCCTGCGGGATAAATCCCGCAGCACCATCTATCGATTCTAAGAAGACGCGGGTTTCAACCCGCGGGATGGCCCGAAAGTCCCCCGCCGGCGTCGTCGGCCGCCGTCAGCGGAGTAGCGCGCACCAGCCGCTCGTCCTGAGCTTGTCGAAGGATGAGCGATCCATGATCTCTCACATGCCTTGAAACACCGCCCTCGCTTGCGTTTAGTAGCTGAGCCCGCTATCATGAGCGCAATCAATGGCTCAGGAGAACCCGATGCGCGTGAACAGTCGTACTGAGGCCCTGGCAGTCGCCCTTCTACCGCAGAAGGGCATCTTGGTGCAGGTGACACTGGTGCTGGCAGCCAGCACCTTCACCGCCCTTGCGGCCCAGGCGCGGGTCAACCTGCCTTTCACCCCCGTGCCGATCACCGGGCAGACCTTCGCTGTGCTTTTGGTGGGGGCGCTTCTCGGCAGCCGCCTGGGGGCAGCCAGCATGCTTACCTACTGGTCTCAAGGGGCAGCCGGCTTGCCCGTCTTCGCCGGCGGCCTGGGCGGCTGGCACATTGCCACCGGCCCCACGGGGGGCTATATCGTGGGCTTTATCGCCGCCGCCTATGCGGTGGGCTTCCTGGCCGAGCGGGGCTGGGACCGCCGCCCCTGGACACTGGCCTTGGCCATGCTAGCGGGGCAGGTTCTCATCTACGTTGCGGGGCTCTCCTGGCTCGCCCACTTCACCTCTGGCAAGAGTGTCTTCGAACTGGGTCTCTATCCGTTTATCCCCGGCGACACCGTAAAGCTATTGCTGGCCGCTTCTCTTGTGCCCTCGGGGCGCGCCGCCCTGGGCGCCCTGCCCATGAGCGGTCTCCCCAGCAGGGCGATGGGATGGACGCTGGCTCTCCCCTGGCGCTGGCTCTACTGCCTGGGCGCCGCTCTCCTGGTCATTGGCTCGCTTCTGCCCTGGGGCACCGATGTCGGCCGTCAGGCCTCCGTCAATGGCCTGGTGGCAGGTGAGGGGGCAGTGACGCTGGTAGCGGCGGCTCTGGCCTTCGTGGGGGTGGCCCTGGCCTGGCGGGGAGTCCTCGCTCCTTTCCTCTCCCACCTCTGGCAGTCCACGGTAGCCATCGTGGCCGGGTTCGTGGCCTTCTTCAACATCATCCACGCTGTGACCGATGAGGCCTTCTGGCTGGCCAGCGTCGGCCCCGGCCTGGCAGTCATCGCTGTCGGAGCGGTAGTCATCTTCCTGGCCGCAGTGGGGGAGGGAGCGCCTGAGGCATCCCCTGCTGGCGGGCAAGACCGATAAAGGTCGCCCTGGGCAGCGCAGAGCCGCAGTAGCACTATCGCCGGTGGGTCCTCTCCCAGCCCCTCGCTATCGGCGAACCTTCCACCGTATCCGCCGTCAC
>JAIVWR010000107.1:0-4904 GCA_048636435.1 Acidobacteriota bacterium
AGCCGCGCCGAGCCGCCGAGCGTGCATCTTGAGCTGCTGGGCCGATTCCTCCCCGGAGATGTAGAGCACCGGCCGATCCCTTGCCGCCGCCAAGACGGCCGCCTGCAGCATGAGCGTCGACTTGCCGATGCCGGGGTCGCCGCCCACCAGGATCAGCGAGCCGGGGACGATGCCGCCTCCGAGGACGCGATTGAACTCCGGCAGGTCGATGACCAGGCGGGCCAGTTCCTCGTCCGCCAGATCGCACATCTCGACGGGGGCTGCCACCGGCGCCACGCCTGCGCCCTGGCGTTCAACCCTCTCCACAAAGCTGTTCCAGGTCTGGCAGTCGGGGCAACGGCCCATCCACTTGAGGCTCTCCTGCCCGCACTCCTGGCAGATGAAGACCGTTCGCGACTTTCGGGCGTCAGTCATCTGGCGGACCTTCGTAGGTGAAAACGAAGTCTTGATCGCCAAAGGAATCGGCCGCTAAGGAGGAGAATGGCAAGAAGGGCCACGAAGGGCCCAAGACCCATTCGGGCGCGCGCTATCGCCGCGCTGAGGCTGAGGGTGCTCACGTCGCCCTTGTCATCGGGTTTGGGCCATTATAGCAAAGAGGGAAGCTGTTCCCAACTTCCCCCTGTCGTTCGTTCTTGGCGGATAGCCCTTAGGTCAGGGCTGGCTCCGACATGTTGATGAGGATGATCTCCTCGTTCTGGACATCGATGCGGACCGTGTCGCCGGACTGGAAGCGCCCCTCGAGCAGAGCCTCCGACAGGCGGTCCTCCACCTCGTTCTGGATGATCCGCCGCAAGGGACGGGCGCCGAAGCTCGGATCAAAGCCCTTGTCGCCGATCAAGTCCTTGGCAGCGTCAGTCATGTCCAGGGTGACGCCCTTGAGAGTGAGCTGGTTCTCGACCTCTCGTATCTCGAGCTCCACAATCTTGCGGATGTGCTCGCGAGAGAGGGCGTGGAAGACCACGGTGGCGTCGACGCGGTTCACGAACTCCGGCCGGAAGACGTTCTTCATGGCCGTGAGCACCTTGTCCTTCATCTTGCGATAGTGCTCTTCGGAGGTCTTGGCCTCGTCCGTCTTGGTGGAGAAGCCGATTGCTGTCTCCTTGCGGATGAGGTCAGAGCCCACGTTGCTGGTCATGATGATGATGGTGTTACGGAAGTCCACCCGTCTGCCCTTGGCATCGGTCAGGTGACCATCGTCGAAGATCTGGAGGAGCATGTTGAAGACCTCGGGGTGGGCCTTCTCGATCTCGTCCAGAAGGATGAGGCAGTAGGACTTACGACGTACGGTGTCGGTGAGCTGGCCAGCGTCGTCGTAGCCCACATAGCCCGGCGGCGCGCCGATGAGGCGCGAGATGTTGTGGCGCTCCATGAACTCGGACATGTCCAGCTTAATCATTAAGTCTTCGCTGCCGAACATGAACTCGGCGAGCACCCGCCCCAGGTGGGTCTTGCCGACGCCTGTCGGGCCGAGGAACATGAACACACCGATGGGCCGCTTGGGGTCCTTAAGACCAGCGCGCGCCCGCCGTACGGCCTTGGACACGATGTGGATGGCCTCGTCCTGGCCAATCACCCGCTCATGGAGGACGTCCTCCATCTGCAGCAGTCGTTGCGACTCCTCGCTGGCGATGCGGGTCACGGGGATGCCCGTCCACATGCTCACGACTTCGCAGATGTCCTCATCGGTGACCACGGGCTTGGTCTCGTCTCGCTCGGTCTGCCAGCCCCGAGCCATGCCCTCGATCTTCTCCTGGAGCTCTACCTCCCGCTCGCGGAGCTCAGCAGCGGAATCATATTGCTGGGAACTGATAGCGGTCTCTTTCTCCTTGCGGAGGCTCTCCAGGCCGCGCAGAGCCTCCTGAAGGGAGGGCGGGGCGTAGGAGCGCTTGATGCGCACGCGGGAGGCCGCCTCGTCTACAAGGTCGATGGCCTTGTCGGGCAGGAAGCGATCGGGGACATAGCGAGCTGCCAACTCGCCTGCCACCTTGACGGCCTCATCGCTGATGACGAGGCCGTGGTGTTCCTCGTAGCGCTCCTTGATGCCTCGCAGGATGTTGATGGTCTCTTCCACGGTGGGCTCTTCCACCAGAATGGGCTGGAAGCGCCGCTCCAGGGCGGCGTCTTTCTCGATGTGCTTGCGATAGTCGTCCAGGGTAGTAGCACCGATGCACTGCAGCTCGCCGCGGGAAAGGGAAGGCTTGAGAATATTGGCGGCATCCACCGCGCCTTCGGCTGCGCCAGCGCCCACCAGCATGTGCATCTCGTCGATGAACAGAATGCAGTTGCCGGCGCCCTTCAGCTCTTCGATGACCTTCTTCAGGCGTTCCTCGAACTCACCCCGGTACTTGGTGCCAGCCACCAGGGAGCCTATGTCGAGCGTGACCAGGCGACGATCCTGGAGCATCTCGGGCACCTCGGACTTGACGATGCGCTGAGCCAGGGCCTCGACAATGGCCGTCTTGCCGACACCGGCCTCGCCGATGAGCACCGGGTTGTTCTTGGTGCGGCGGGACAGGATCTGAATAACGCGCTCTATCTCCCGCTCGCGACCGATGACGGGGTCGAGCTTGCCAGCCCGAGCAGCGGCAGTGAGGTCCATACCCAGTTGGTCGAGGGTGGGGGTACGGCTGACGCTACGCCCGCCGGGCGCCGTCTGGGGCATGCTCTGGGAGAGAATGCGGGCGACTTCGGCTCGCACTTTCTCCAGGCTCACGCCGAGGCTCTCCAGCACGCCAGCGGCGATGCCTTCGCCCTCGCGCACCAGGCCCAGCAGCAGGTGCTCGGTGCCGATGTAGTGGTGGCTGAGGCGGCGAGCCTCGTCCACCGCCAGCTCAATAACCTTCTTGGCTCGTGGGGTAAGGCCGATCTCGCCGGTGACAGGACGATCGCCGCGGCCGATGATGAACTCGACGGCAGAGCGTACTTTGTTCAGCTCGACGCCCAGGTTAGCCAACACCTTGGCGGCTACGCCCTCGCCCTCTCTGACCAAACCCAGGAGCAGGTGCTCCGTGCCGATGTAGTTATGGTTGAAGCGCAGAGCCTCCTCTTGGGCCAGGGTCAGAACGCGGCGCGCCCGCTCGGTGAACTTGTCGAATCTGTCTGCCATATCTCGGCCCCCTGTCTGCCACGACAGGCTGGCTTGCCTTACTGCTGCTCCTCTGACGCTTCTTCAGGTACTGCCTCCCCTGAAGGGGCATCCTCTGCCTCCTCAGGGGCTTCCTCAGTCTCCTCAGCCGCCGGCTCCTCGGGGGCTTCCTCAGTCTCCTCAGCCGCCGGCTCCTCGGGGGCTTCCTCAGTCTCCTCAGCCGCCGGCTCCTCAGGGGCTTCCTCAGTCTCCTCAGCCGCCGCCCCCTCAGCGATCTCGGCCACGAGCTGTTCTCGCACCTCGGGGGTCAACTGGGCTCCCAGGGCGGCCGCCGACTCTTCATCCAGCGCGGCGGTCACTTCCTCCTGCGGACGCTGCACAGGCTCCTGTCCGGGCAGAGCGAGAACGCTGCCGTTTTCATCGAAAATGTATCCCATTTCCTCCGCCTGGAGCCTCGCCTGCTTGAGGCTCAGGCCCAGGCGATGGCGGTGGCGCTCGATGCGGACGATCCTCAGGGGCAGGGTGTCGCCTTCCTTGACCACCTCTTGGGGGTGAGCCACCCGCCGATCCACCAGTTCCGATATGTGGATCAGGCCCTCCAGGGGGCCCTCGATGCGGGCGAAGGCGCCGAAGGGTGCGAGCTTGGTCACCTCGCCGGTGACGATCTGCCCCACCTCATACTTATCGATAAGTCCTTCCCACTGCTCGGGCCGGGCCCGCCGCAGGCTGAGGGCGATCTTCTTGTTCTCCTGGTCGACCTTCAGGATGTAGACATCTACTTCCTCACCCACCTGGAACATCTCATCGGGCGATTTGCCCCTGTCCCAGGAGAGCTCTGAGAGATGAACGAGACCATCGGCGCCACCCAAGTCGACGAAGATGCCAAACTCGCGGATGCTGGTGATCTTGCCGCGCTGGATCTCGCCCTCCCGCAGCTCGGCCAGGAGGCGATCTTTTTGCTGGGCCCGCCACTCCTGCATGGCCGCGCGCTCCGAGAGGATGACTCGGTTGCGGCGGCGGTTGATTTCGATGACCTTGATGCGCAGGGTCTTGCCCACCCAGGAGGCCAAACCCTTCTCGCCCGACTCGTCGGAGGGGCGAGTGAAGCGGGCGCCCGCCAACTGGGAGAGGGGCACGAAAGCATGGACCCCCTCCACGTCCACCAGGAGGCCGCCCTTGTTGAAGCCGGTCACTTCGCCTTCGAAGGTTGTGCCCTCCTCGTAGTACTGCTGGAGGAGACGCCAGCCCTTCTCGCCGCGGGCTCTATCGATAGAGACGATGATCTGGCCCTCGAGGGTTTCCGGCTGAAGGACGGAGACGAGAACCTTGTCCCCGGTCTGAAGGGCTGCGGCACCCTCGGGGCGTAGGGATTGCATCTCATTGGGAGGGATGACGCCTTCGGACTTTGCTCCGATGTCGACCAGGATGCCGTCGCGGTCGGTCCCCACGACCACCCCTTCGATGATCTCGCCCCGCCGCAGTTGAGCATGGCCGAGGGCCTCGGCTGCTAGCAGGTCCTCCATATTCTCGGCGGGCTCTTCGCCCAGCTCGGCAGCGGGGCTACCGACAGGATGATGCGGGTCAGTGACCAAGTCTGGAATACCTCCCGTGTTGATTGAGAGCTGGCCTGGCGGCCGTTTCTCGTGTATCTCATTATAGCATAGCTTCAGCCTAAGTATAGGGGAACATTTGGGGAAAAGGGAAGAGCCCCCTGTGTAGGGGGGCTCTGGGAAGGTCCCTGGCAGCGGCTTATTTTCCGCAGGGGGTTGCCCCCCCAGTATCGTCGGCGCTGAGGCGTTTCACTTCCGTGTTCGGGATG
>JAIVWR010000108.1:0-4773 GCA_048636435.1 Acidobacteriota bacterium
AGTCCAGGGCCTTCAGGGGGGAGGCGACAGGGCCTGAGCCAAGCACCTCCTCCAGGGCGACGGGCGAGCGCATGTGGGCGTAGGGGTTGCGCACGCCGTTGGCGCGGTTCTTCACCACCACCTTCGCCGCCTGCTCATTGCTCACGCCGTACTTGTGCATGTAGCTGTTGGCCTGCATGGCCATGGTGATGATGTAGTTACGCCCGGCAGGGCGAGTGAACAGGGGGTCAAATGTGATCCTGGTCACCGCGTCGACGTTTGCCTCGCGGTGGCCGTGGCCGGCCACCAGGGCGATATCGAATAGGCCCGAGGCTATGCGCAGGTAGGCATACACCAGGGCCATGATGCCATCCTCGGCTGCATGGCTAGAGTCCTTGAGATAGCCGCCGATAGCCATGCAGGTGTGCATATCGGAGATGGTGCGGCCATCGATGGCATCCCAGCCGGAGGCGATGACTGTATCGAGGTCGCCCCGGCTCAGAGAGGCGTCGTCGAGGGCGCGCTTGGCCGCCTCGAAGTCGCTCTCGTAATATACATAGTGGCCTTTCGACTCTTCGTGCTTGGTCTGGCCAATGCCGACGATGGCCACTCGTTTGGGCATATCACTCTCACCTCCCTTTCCGTGTGGTTGTAGGCAAGCAGGGAAAGAATATCACAGATGTCCGATACAGATAAGGCAATCAGCCCAGAGATTGAGTTCTTTTGGGCAAGAAAGTCTGCTATAATCCCTGGCTGGCGGCAGGCAGACCTGCCGTGTATGTTGTTCAGGTAAGAGGGAGTTGTCATGCCAGACAGAGTAGCCATCGTCGGCATAGGCCATACTCAGTTCAGGGCCACCAGCCCCGGGGTATCGTACAAGGAGATCATGTTCGAGGCCGCCACCAGGGCTTACGCCGACGCCGACCTCGACCCCCGCCGGGATATCGATAGCTTCGTCTGCTGCTCGGAGGACTTCACGGAGGGCACCAGCATCTTCGACGAGTACGTGCCGGACCAGATCGGCGCTGCCCTCCGGCCCGTGCACACGATCAGCGGCGACGGGCTGCAGGGACTGGCGGCCGCTCACATGCAGATCCTCACGGGTGTCTTCGACGTGGTGGCGGTGGAGGCCCACAGCAAGGCCTCCAACATCCTGACACCCCATCACGTCATGGCTCTGGCGCTCGACCCCATCTTCGTCCGCCCGCTGGGGGCCCATCCCCACTTCGTGGCGGGCCTGGAGATGAGCCGCTACCTGGCTGAGTCCGGCACAAGCCGCGAGCAGTGCGGCCAGGTGGTGGCGAAGAATCGGGGGAATGCGCTGTTCAATGATGCGGCCGCCTACGCAGCGGATCTGGAGGCGGAGGACGTGCTCCAGGGAGAGCCGGCCTTCTGGCCCCTGGGCCGCCTGGACATCAGCGCGCCGGCCGATGGAGCGGTGATTGTGGTGCTGGCCTCGGAGGCAAGGGCGAGGGCTCTTGGCGTTGAGCCGATCTGGATTCTGGGTGTCGGCTGGTGCAGCGATAGCTTCGCCCTGGACAGCCGCGACTGGGGGAGTGCCGCCTACGCTCGCCTGGCCGCCGAGCAGGCCTACCGTCAGGCTGGCATCAGCAGCCCCAGCCGCGACATCGAGTTCGCCGAGGTGGACGACACGTTTTCCTATAAGGAGCTGCAGCACCTGGAGGCTCTGGGCGTCTTCCGGCCGGGCGAGGCGGGGATGGCGACGGAGGAGGGTACTACCCAGCTGGACGGCGAGTTCCCGGTGAACCCCTCGGGAGGGAGCCTGGGCGTGGGCCATCTGGGCGAGGCCAACGGTCTGCAGAAGGTGGTGGAGGTGGTGCGCCAGCTACGAGAGGAGGCTGGGCCGCGCCAGATCCCCGATGTCGAGGTGGGCCTGGCCCAATCGTGGCGGGGCGTTCCGACGGCCACGGGCGCGGTTGTCATACTGAGCAGCGATTAGGAGAGCAGAAGATGGGATTGCGAAGAGTGGCTGTGGTCGGTGCGGGCATGACCAAGTTCATGCGCCGCGCTCTGGAGACGGGCCGCGAGCTGTCGTGGCAGGCAGCCAGCATGGCCCTGGATTCCTGCGAGATGACCCTTGATGACGTCGACGGCGTGGTGATCGGCACTGCCCCCGACGCCTTCGACGGCGTCCACATGAAAGGCGAGTATCTGAGCGACGGCTGCGGCGCCTGGCAGAAGCCGGTCATGCGGGGCTACGTGGGCGGCGGCACCGGCGTCTTCTCCCCCATTCAGGGCTGGTATCATGTGGCCTCTGGCCTGTTCGACGTCGTGCTGGTGGTAGCGGAAGAGAAGATGTCGTCCTGCCACCCCCACCCACAGGGCGCGTTCCTCACCATCTTCGACAACTTGCTGGAGCGCCAGCTGGAGCCGAATCTGATCTGGATCTTCGCCCTGGAGATGCACCGCTATATGACTGCGTACGGTCTCAGCAAGCGCGACATCGCGCTGGTATCGGTGAAGAACAAGCGCAACGCCCTGGACCATCCCTGCGCTCAGGTGGCGGAGGACATCACCGTCGATGACGTGCTCAACTCGGAGATCATGGTCTGGCCGGTGAACCGCCTGGACGTAAGCCCGGTGAGCGACGGAGCTGTGGCCATGGTCCTGGCCGCGGAGCATGTGGCCAAGCGGGTGACCGACAAGCCGGTGTGGATCGATGGGGTGGGCTGGCACCTGGACACCGCCTACTGGACCAACCGCGACGTGTCCTATCCCAAGTATGTGGAGTACGCGGCTCGCATGGCCTATCGCATGGCAGGCATCACCGAGCCGCGCAAGCAGATCAACATCGTCGAGCCCTACGACCCCTTCTCGTACAAGGAGCTGCATCACCTGGAGGGCCTGCTCCTGTGCGGGAAGGGAGAGGCGCCCCAACTCACTGTCGACGGGGTGACCCAGCGCAACGGCGACCTGCCGGTCTGCCCCTCGGGTGGCCTGTTGGGAGTGGGCAACCCGATTGCCGCCGCCGGCCTGATGAAGGTGGCCGAGATCTTCTGGCAGCTACGGGGAGAGGCAGGCAAGCGGCAGGTGCCCGGCAAGCCCATCACCGGCCTGGCCCAGGCCTGGGGCGACCTGATGCAGGTGGGCACCGTAGTGGTGTTGCGCATCTAGAACCAGCGGGAGGGAAGGCAAGTGACAGCAGATAGGGAATTTCCCGGCACCCCCCTTAGCGACGACGACGTCAGCCAAGGCAAGGTCTTGATCGTGGAAGCCGATCCCAACGCCCGCTATGCCTGGGATGCCGGCATCGCCATAGGCCGCTTCCTGGCCGAGCTGAAGAAGGGCCGCATCGTCGGCCGGCGGTGTCACCGCTGTCGGCGGACGATGGTGCCGCCGCGCATGTTCTGTGAGCAGTGCTTCCGCCCGACCGACGAATGGGTGTACCTGAAGGACAGCGGGCGGGTGAACACGTACTCCGTCTCTTATCTCCGCTGGGACGCCAGCCGTATCAAAGAGCCCACGATTCCCGCCGTGATCGAGATCGACGGAGCGAGCAAGGGGATGGGGATCATGCACCTCCTGGGGGGTGTAAAGCCCGAGGACGTGCAGATGGGCATGAGGGTGAAGGCGGTGTGGAAGCCAGCGCGGCAGCGCGAGGGGTCCATTCTGGATATTAGATATTTCCGCCCCTATTAGGAGGTCTTGCGTCATGGGTTCCCCGGAGCAGATCAGCCAGGTCAAGGACATCCGCTACGTATACGGCGAGATACCGGTGAACTTCGCCTACACGCTGGGCGTGGCCGGCGAGCGCTTCTTCCGGGAGATTATGGAGAACGGTCGCTTCATGGGCACCCGCTGCCAGCGGTGTGAGTACACCTACCTGCCACCTCGCCTGTATTGTGAGCGCTGCTTTGCCGGCTTGGATGACCAGTGGGTGGAGGTGAGCTCGCGGGGCACCGTCGAGGCTTTCACCGTCGCTCATGTGGACCTGGAGGGCCAGCGCCTGGCCGAACCGCAGTTGCTGGCGCTTATCCGCCTGGAGGGGGCCGACGGGCTCCTCGTGCACAGGCTGGGCGAGACCACGGCCGAGGAGGTGGAGATCGGCTTGCCGGTGGCGGCGGTCTTGCGGCCTCGACGGCAGCGCAAAGGCTCTCTCCTGGATATCCGGTACTTCAAGCCGGCTGCCTCCTGAGCCAGACGAATAACCGGCGCAGGGCGAAGCATCGCCGTGCTGCCACTTCGCGTTGCCTTCGAACGGTGCCTTGGCGCCGGGAAGATTTGTGAAGCCTCAATGAACGAACGCCAGTTGCCCATCATCGTCGGAGCGGGCCAGTACACCAATCGCTCCGATGACGTGGACGATGCTCTGGGGCCGCTGGAGATGATGGCCAAGGTGGCAAGAGGGGCCGAGGCGGACGCCCAGTGCAAGGGGCTTCTGGAGCGACTGGACTCGGTTGGGGTAGCCAATATTCTCTCCTGGTCCTATGGGGATGCCCCCGGTCTGCTGGCCGAGGCGGTCGGCGCCCAACCGAGCGATAAGTGCTACACGACGATTGGTGCCACGGCGTCGCAGTGGTTGATCAACCGTACAGCGGAGCGCATCGCCCGGGGCGAGAGCCGTTTGGCTCTGGTGGCGGGGGCGGAAGCGATGCGATCGGTGGTCAAGCTGGGGACCAGGGGGCCGCGAGGCTGGCGGGGTGGGGAGCGAGGCTGGCGGAGCGGGCGGCGCTGGACACCTCCCGAGGCGATGGCCGGGGATGCCCGAATGGGGAGCACCGAAATCGAGATGAGCCATGGTGCCAATGCGCCGCTGCGGGTCTACGCCCTGTT
>JAIVWR010000109.1:0-4764 GCA_048636435.1 Acidobacteriota bacterium
GGCTTCCGCCAGCAATCTGGTTTCGAGGGGATTGTAAATTATGTCAAACACTAGCGCCCCCGCAGGAATGAGTTCGGATGAGATCGGCAGGTCGTGCTCCTCCTTGCTGTGTCGCATCCCTATCGGCGTACAGTTTACCAGAAGCTGGCATTTTTTCATGATGGCCGCCGCTAGCTTGTCCTCAGTCGCGGGCACGTTGCGAAGGACGGTCTCTCCCTGGCGGCCGAGATCCTCGGCGAGGGCTTGCGCCCTCTCCGGTAGGATGTCGGTGATGGTGACGGAGGCGGCTTTGCCCTGGACGAGGGCCATGGTGACGGCGCGACCTGCCCCGCCCGCTCCCAGGAGGACGACGTGTGCACCGCTCGGGTCGAAGCCGCCCTCCTCTCGTAGTGCGCGGGCGAAGCCGGTCATGTCGGTGTTGTAGCCGCACAAGCGGCCGTCGCGATTGACGATGGTGTTGACGGCACCGATACGGCCCGCCAGGGGGTCGACTTCGTCCAGCAGGGCGATGACGAGTTCTTTGTAGGGCACGGTGACGTTGGCCCCCAGGCAGTCAGCGCCGCGCATTCCTGCCACGCGCTCGGCCAGGGCGTCGCGCTCTGTCTCCCAGAGCTCGTAGCGGGCGTCGATGCGCAGGTGATCCAGCGCCGCCTGCTGGAAGACGGGCGATATGGAGTGGGCCAGGGGCTTGCCGATCAGGCCGATGCTTTTCACTGGCGCTGCTACCTCCCGCCGTACTGCTCGATGTTGCTCAGGTGCTCTTCGAACGTCTCGGCGAAGACGTGGCTGCCGTCGGCGCGCGCCACGAAGTAGAGGTAGTCTGTCTCGGCCGGCGTGACCACCGCCCGGATGGAATCCAGGCCCGGGTTGCAGATGGGCCCCCGCGGCAGGCCCGCGTTGCGATAGGTATTGTAGGGCGAATCAACCTCGAGGTCGGTCCGGGTGAGCTCCTGCTTCCAGTAGCCGTACTTGGCGACGCTGGCCGGGTCGTTGCCCACGGCGTACTGCACCGTGGGGTCGGCCTCGAGAGGCATGCCCCGACGCAGGCGCTTGAGGAAGACGCCGGCGATGACCGGCCGCTCGTCGGGGACCTGGGCCTCCCGCTCGACGATGGAGGCCAGGGTGAGCACCGTGTGCATCGACAGGCCGGCGACGTCTGCCTGCTGGCGGAGCTCGCTGTCGAGGCGCTGGTCGAAGTTCTCCAGGATCTGCAGAACGACCTCCTCCGCCGTCATATTGCGACTGAAGAAGTACGTATCGGGGAAGAGATAGCCCTCCAGGTTGGCCCAGTACGGTTTGGTGTACAGGAAGCTGAACTCGTACCAGCTCTCGATGGCCTCAAGGAAGTCCTCGGCGGAGACCACCTTCTTGTCCTCCATGAGCTCGGCGATCTCCTCCGCCCGCAGGCCTTCGCGGATGGTCACCACCAGGGGGGCGGTCTGACCGCGGCGAATGCGCTCCAGCACTTCGAGGGTGGGCATCCCCTTCTCGAACTCGTAGTCGCCGGCCACCAGCTTGTCCTCATAGCCTTGCAGGGCCACCAGCACCCGGAAGAGGAGGCCGCTGGCGATGATGCCCTCGTCTTCCAGCTTCTCGCCCATCTCCTGAGCGCTCTCGCCTTCCTGGATACTGATGAGGATGGTCGCGCCCGGCGTGGACGTGGGCAGGACCGTCGGCGGCTCTTCCTTCAGGACCGACCCGGGGGTCTCCGTGATCTGCCAGATGCCGATGCCCACCATGACAACTGCGAGCAGGATTCCGGCCAGCGGGAGGAAACGCATTCTCTACGACTCGAAAGGCGGTAATGGGCTGCCCTGGGCCCGGCTGTCCAGGTAGCTCTGCAGAACGATGGCGGCGGCTGCGGCATCACGCTTCGCCTTGGCCTTCGGGCCCCTACGACCGGCGCTGGCCAGGCGGCGCTGGGCCTCGACGGTGGACAGCCGCTCGTCCCAGTATTCGATCGGCAGTGACAGCCGAGCCGCCAGCTCCTGACCAAAGGCCTTCACCGTCTGCGCCTGCGGGCCGAGGGAGCCGTTCAGCGAGATGGGCAGGCCGATTACGACGGCTTCCGCTCCCTGCTCCTGCACCAGGCGAGCGATGGCATCGAGGTCGGCGGGCAGGTCACTGCGCTCTACTACCCCGACGGGCAGCGCGACCGGCACGCCCTCGTCGGCGATGGCGACGCCGATGCGCCGCTCGCCTACGTCCAGTCCTAGGATACGCATGATAGCTAGCTCTTCTCCTTCAACAGCTTTTTCATGTACCGGAGTCCCTCGTCGAGAGCCTCATCCAGCTTCGCGGTGTCGGTGCCGCCGCCCTGGGCCATCTCGGGGCGGCCCCCGCCACCGCCGCCGGCGACCCCGGCCACCTGCTTCAGGATGTGGCCGGCGTGGAGGCCGCGCTTCACCAGGTCGGGCGTGACCATGGCCATGAAGGCCGGCCGCCCGTTGAGCACCGTCCCCAGAACGACGACGGCGGAGCCCAGGCGCTGGCGCAGGACGTCGCCCATGTGGCGCAGGGCGTCCTGGCTGGGGGCATCGACCCGCCTCGTCAGCAGCGGGACACCCTCCACGGTCTCCACGTTGCTGGCGAGGGCCTCGGCGTCGCGAGCAGCCTGCTTTCGCTCCAGCGCTTGCACCCGCTTGCGCTCGCTGTCCAGCTCCGAGAGGAGAGAGGCCGCCTTGGACTCCAGGTCGGCCGGAGCGGCCCCCAGGCGGCGGCTGGCGCCCTCCACGGCAGCCAGTTGCTCCTGGACATAGGCCTCGGCGCCGCGGCCGCTGATGGCCTCGACGCGGCGCATGCCGGCGCCGATGCTGCTCTCCCCTACGATCAGGAGCAGCCCTATCTGGCCGGTGGCCGAGCAGTGGGTGCCGCCGCATAGCTCGCCGCTGAAGCGCTCCCCTTCCTCCTTCGTCTCCACGACCCGCACCTGGTCGCCGTACTTCTCGTCGAAGAAGGCCAGCACGCCCTCCTCCATCGCAGCGTCGAAGCTGGAGACGCGGGTGGTCACCGGCAGGTCGGCCCGAATCTTCTCGTTCACTATTCGCTGGATTTCGGCTAGCTCCTCCGGCTTGACGGCCTCCATGTGGGAGAAGTCGAAGCGCAGGCGCTCGGGCGTGACCAGCGAGCCCGCCTGGCGGACGTGGCTGCCCAGCACCTGTCGCAGCGCCGCGTGCAGGAGGTGGGTGGCGGTGTGATTGCGCATGATATCCTGCCGGCGATGAAGATTAACCCTGGCGAGTACACGATCACCGCTAGCTGGTTCACCACTCACAACCTCGCCAATGTGAATAATCACGCCGGCGGAAGGTTGGCGTACATCAGTGACATTAATTTCCCAGCTGGGATCCTGCAAAGACGTGATCGTCCCAATATCCACTACCTGGCCACCCGCCTCAATGTAGAAGGGTGTCTCCGGGAGGAGTACTTCTAGCAGGTCTCCCGGTCCAGCTTTATTGACTATCTCGCCATCCCGCACAAAGGCAATCACCGTCCCTTCGACTTCGTAGTTATCATAAGGGTCGTACTTCACACCTTGTGAGTTAATTTTTCCTGCGGAGACCAGCTCTAATAGTAAATCTTGGTAAATTTCGATATTCTCGTCACCGTATAGGCCAAACACATCCCCGGCACCAGACGCGATGCGGTGCTGCTCCATGGCATTATGGAAGCCTTGATCATCGACTTCGATGTTTTGTTCACGGGCGATATCCCGGGTGATCTCCAAGGGCAATCCATAGGTGGCATACAGGTCAAAAGCTGCTTCTCCAGGCATGCTCTTCAATCCACCCGCCTCAGTTTGATCCAGGATCGTTTCTAATTTTGATACCCCTGCCTCGACTGTCTTTTGAAATCGAGTTTCCTCACGAGTTAAGTTATCCGTGATAGCTTTCTGGTTGCGGTCCAATTCACGGTAAAAATCGCCGTAGTTCTCGATCACACTCTGGGCGACTTGAGCGAGGAAAGGTTCATTGAGGCCTATCAGGCTGCCAAATCGGGCTGCCCTGCGGATGATCATCCGGCTGACATAATTGCGACCGGTATTGCCCGGCACGACCCCATCGGCGATCAGAAATGCTGCTGCTCGAGCATGGTCTGTAATCACCCTGTATGGTGTTAAATTCGCAGCTCTTTCTTCATCATTATGCCCGGTTAGCTGCTGGATGGAGTCCATGATAGGTTTGAGTAAATCAGTTTTGTAATTTGAGTCAACTCCCTGCAGCACCAGTGCGATGCGCTCCAATCCCAATCCAGTATCGACATTTTTGGCTGGCAGGGGTTCGAGCGTGGTGGGACCTGTTCGGTTGTACTGCATGAAAACGAGATTCCAGAGCTCAAGATACCGGGTGCAGCCAGCTAAATTTACTTTACAGTGGTGATCGGGATCATGCTCATGAATGCAGTGCCCACTTCCCAGGTCGAGATGGATTTCACTGTTAGGCCCGCTCGGACCAGTTTCAGCCATTTCCCAAAAATTTTCTCCCCTGCCGAAGAAGAGCACCTGGGATGGATTAAAACCTGGTTGTTTGATCCAATAGTTAGCCGCTTCATCATCGCGTTCGATTTCGCCTTTCTCATCCTCGAAGCAGGTTGCCCATATTCGATCTCTCGGGAGACCCCAGACATCTGTCAGCAGTTCCCAAGCCCATTCTATGGCTTCTTTTTTGTAATAGTCACCGAATGACCAGTTGCCCAGCATCTCGAAAAAGGTGTGGTGTGTATCATCACGTCCCACATCATCAAGATCATTATGTTTACCTGCTA
>JAIVWR010000110.1:0-4688 GCA_048636435.1 Acidobacteriota bacterium
CTCGTCTGGCGGCGACTATGCGGCGAGCCCACGCCCTACATCACTGGACGGGCAGACTTTTTCGACATCGAGCTGGCGGTGGCCCCCGCCGCCGCTATCCCCCGCCCCGAAACGGAGCTTCTGGTAGAGAAGGCCTCGGCCCTGGCCAGCGAGCATCTGCAAGCCGCTCCCTCCCTCACCATCGTGGACGTCGGCACGGGCTGCGGTGCCATCGCCCTGGCCCTTGCGACTCGTCTGCCCTCAGCCCAGATCATCGCCACCGATATCTCCCCAGCGGCCCTCGCCCTAGCCCAACGCAACGCTGAAAGGCTCGGCCTGGCGTCCTCCGTGCGCTTCCTCTGCGGCGACCTGCTGGCGCTCCTCGAGCAGCCGGTCGACATCGTTGTCGCCAACCTTCCCTATGTCAGGTCGGCTGAGTGGGAAGCCCTGCCCGCCGAGATCCGCTGCTATGAGCCGCGAGAGGCCCTGGACGGCGGCCCCGACGGCCTGCGAGTCATCGAGCGGCTGCTGCGCCAGGCGCCGCCTCTTCTCCGCTCCGGCGCTGCCCTTCTTCTGGAGATAGGCTACGACCACGGGCCGCCCGTACTGGCCCTGGCCTCAGAGGTCTTCCCCGAGGCAGCGGTTGAGGTCAGGCAGGACCTGGCCTCCCTCGACCGCCTTGTAATCATTCAACTCTAGCGTCCTACAGACGTATCCTAGGGGCGTCTTCGGCGTTGTGATTACTGTCAGCGGCCGCTGGGAGAGACAAGGTCGAGGGGACACAACGGAGGTGTGTGCTGCTGGCGCTTCTGGCCGGCCTGCTACTGGTTGCCGCTTGCTACAAGGGAGAAACAAGCGGCGATAGTCCACAGAAGCAGCCTCCAGAAGCCTCTGATGGGTGGGTGAACCCTCACCTACGCTCCAGCGGCCGCTGACCATGCCCCACTGTCACGTTCGCCCTCAAACACGAATGCAGAAAACCTGCTGGGCACAGCCCAAAACGATTGAAAAGCGAGAGGCAATCCTTGGCGTGTTTGACCGGTTATTCTTTCTCGGTTGGAGCGACATAGGCTTGTAGGTCGTTCTTGAACTCCTCCCACCTCTTCCCGCCGATATCTTGCTTGGTCAATTGCCTGGTAACCCTTCGGCCCTCCGGGGTTACGCCATCTAACTTCAAAACTCGGCCACGGCTGACTTCCTTCATTTCACTTATTGTGCGAATCACTACCGGCCTGCCCCATGGCCCTAAGCCCCATCGCCTTAAGACGATGCCAGCGTCGGTGAGTGCTATCTCCCGCATAAAACGACCAAGCGACGCGAGTATGGCCATAAGCAGCAGAATCACTGAGCAGAGTGCGATGAATGCTAGGCTAAGGATTCTGTACACGTTCGCCAAGTCTTCGATATCCTCTACCTCCCAAGCGTGAAGAAGGCTTCCGGGGGGCGCCTCCGGCTTACCGCGCATCAGCTCTGCAAGCTCGTAGGCATATATGTTAGCTACCACCGCGCCAATGATGGCTAGAATGATTAACATGCTAGCCAGCGCGACGAAGATAGGCGACTGAAACCGCATTGGATACACTTTCTCTTGCTTCTCGAGCCCCTGGCTGTCCGCTTTTTCTCTCGCCACCGTTTCACCCCCTTAGTGGAGGGCACGCTACCCGTCAGGCTCAACGGAGACGTTGTTGAGCCAGTTGATAACGTTTTCCCTCCGTCTTGACGGAGGGCGCCACGATGAGCTCCACGTCGTGGAACTCATGGACAGTCTGGGCCCCGCACATCCCCAGAGACGTGCGGATGGCTCCCACCAGGTTCTCGGTGCCGTCCGTGCGGGAGGTGGGGCCGAAGAGCAGGCGCTCCACCGTGGTGTTCACGCCGACATGAATGCGGGTGCCCCGCGGTAGCTCCCCGTGGCCGGTGGACATCCCCCAGGAGTAGCCCTGGCCGGGCGCCTCCTGCGTGCCGGCGAAGATAGAGCCCAGCATCACTGCATCGGCGCCCGCGGCGAGCGCCTTGCAAACGTCGCCGCCGGTGCGCATGCCGCCGTCGGTGATGACGGCCACATAGCGGCCCGTCTCCCGATGGTGCTGGTCGCGTGCGGCGGCGCACTCGATGGTGGCCGTAACCTGGGGCACACCGACTCCCAGCACCTCGCGAGTCGTGCAAATGGCACCCGGGCCCACGCCCACCAGCACGCCCGCGACCCCTGTCTCCATCAGCTCCTTGCAGGCGCCATAGGTGACGGTGTTGCCCACCAGCACCGGCACCCGCAGCTGCTGGCAAAGCTCCGGCAGGATGAGGCCCCGAATGCTGCGCGAGATGTGGCGGGCCGTGGTCACGGTCGCTTTGACCGTAAAGATATCGGCGCCCGCCTCCACTGCCACCGGCGCCAGCCGCTTGGTGTTGGCCGGCGTGGCCGAAACGGCACACACCGCTCCCCCGGCCTTGATCTCGCCGATCCGCTCGCCGATGAGCTCCTCCCGGATAGGCTGGGAGTACACCTTCTGGATCACGGCGGTAGCATCCTCGTCGCTGGCCGAGAGGATCTCCGCCAGGGCGGCATCAGGGTCGCTGTAGCGGGTCTGTAGGCCCTCCAGGTTCAGAAACGCCAGACCGCCCATCTGGTGAAACGTGACAGCGAAGCGGGGATCGACCACAGCGTCCAGGTCGGCCGCCAGAACGGGCATGCCGAAGCGGAAGCGCTCGAGGGCGAAAGAGGCGTCGCTCAGCTCGGGGTTGACGGTCACATCGCCCGGAACAATGGCCACATCGTCGAATCCATAGGCCGGCCGTAGCTCCTTGAGATGTGGCACAATCATCGCCCTGTCGCCCCCCTCCCCTGCTTCCCGCCGTCTCGATTGTTGCCCAAAATATATCAGAGCCCCTGGGCTCAGTCAATAAGAATTCCGCCCGAAAAGGGTCAAAATTGTGAAAAGAGATAAGCATCTGACTCTTACCGCCTTGCTGCTATAATGAAGCGACCATCGAAGGAGTGCCATGCCCACTCTGTACGTCGTGGCCACGCCCATCGGCAACCTGGAGGACGTTACCCTCCGAGCCCTGCGTGTCCTGCAGGAGGTCTCTCTCATCGCCGCCGAGGATACCCGCACCACCCGCAAGCTCCTCAGCCACTACGGGATCAAGGCTCGCCTCACCAGCTACCACGAGCACAATAAGGGGGCCAAGATCCCCTACGTTCTGGACGCCCTCCGACACGGTGACGTGGCCCTGGTCTCAGAGTCGGGCATGCCGGCGGTCAGCGACCCCGGCTACGACCTGGTGGCAGCGGCGGCAGAGGCCGGGGTGCCGGTGGTGGCCGTGCCCGGCCCCTCGGCGGTGGTGGCCGCCCTGGCCGTCTCGGGTCTGCCCACCCGCCAGTTCACCTTCGTTGGCTTCTTGCCCCGACGCCGGGGCGAGCGTCGTCGCCTCCTTTCTACGCTGGCCGCTCAGCCCCAAACCATCGTCGCCTTCGAATCGCCCCATCGCCTGCTCGCCGCCCTCTCTGACCTGCTGGCCGTCCTCGGCGACCGTCGTATCGCTGTCTGCCGCGAGCTCACCAAGCTGCACGAGGAGGTGTTTCGCGGCCGTATCAGCGAGGCCATCGCCCACTTCCAGGAGCCTCGCGGCGAGTTCACCCTTGTGCTGGAGGGAGCGCCCCAGCCCACGGAGGTCGTGGTGCCCACGAAGGCTGTCCTGGCAGAGCTACTCCAGCTTCGCCAGCAGGGGGTCGCTCCCCGCCAGGCGGTCACCCAGGTGGCCCAGCAGTTTGCCCTGCCGCGACGGCAGGTGTACCGCCTCTGGCTGCAGCTATAGTGAGAGCCTGGGCAGTGACGCCCAGCTATGCTAAAATTGCGGCGCAATCGCGGTTGCCTGTCGGCGGACAGGAGGAGATTCTTGGCTGAAAAGATCTTCATCGGCGTGGCTTGGCCCTACGCCAACGGCTCCCTGCACCTGGGGCAGATCGTCAGCTCCCAGCTTCCGGCCGACATCCTCGCCCGATACCACCGCGCCAAGGGCAACCGTGTTCTCATGGTCTCCGGCAGCGACCAGCACGGCACCCCCATCACCGTCCGCGCCGAGCAGGAGGGCCGCTCGCCCCAGGAAGTGGCCACCCAGTTCCACGAGGAGTTCCTCGACTGCTGGCAGCGCCTGGGCATAACCTTCGACCTCTACACCACCACCGGCACCCAGAACCACGCCAGCGTCACTCAGGACATCTTCCTGACTCTCCTGAACAAGGGCGATATCTACAAAGAGCGCATGTCTCTTCCCTACTGCCCGAACGATCGCCGCTTCCTCCCCGACCGCTACGTAGAGGGAACCTGCCCCTATTGCAGCTCCCCCGATGCCCGCGGCGACCAGTGCGATGACTGCGGCAAGACGCTCAACGCCGCCGACCTTTTGCAAATGCGCTGCCGCCTCTGTGGCGCCACCCCGGAGATTCGCGAGTCGGAGCACTTCTTCCTTCGCCTGAGCGCCTTCAACGAACGCCTCAAGGAGTGGGTGAGCGACAAGGCCCACTGGCGCAAGGCCGTCCTCAACTGGACGCTGGGCCTGCTCAACGAAGGGCTTCAGGATCGGGCGGTCACCCGCGACATCGAGTGGGGCATCGCCATTCCCCTCGAGGGCTACGACGACAAGCGCATCTACGTCTGGTTTGAGGCGGTCATCGGCTACCTGTCGGCGGCCAAGGAGTGGGCCCAGAGTGG
>JAIVWR010000111.1:0-4670 GCA_048636435.1 Acidobacteriota bacterium
GTCGATGCTGCCCTGGTGAGCGAAGGGCTGGCGAAGGCCTGGCCTGAGGACGGACGCTACGTCAACCGCCTGACAACCTACGAAATCCACGCCCAGCAGCAGGGTATCGGCTGCCTATGGAAATAGACCCCCGCCAGGCCGAGGCGCTGCGACGAGTAGTTATGTCAACGGGCTGACCGCTGCTCGAACGCGCTGGACGGCCTCCTCGATGTCGGCACGCTCGATGCCGTAGTGGGTGACCAGGCGCAGTCGCTGGCCGCCCATGTAGGTGACCAGCACGCCTGCCTTCCCCAGATGACCCTGGAACTCGAGGGCAGGCATGCCTTCGACCTGCAGGCTTACCATGTTGCTTTGCCCGGACGCCGGGTCCAGGCGGAGGGCGGGCAAGCCGGCCAGGCCCTGAGCCAACAGCCTGGCGTTGTCGTGGTCCTCCTGCAAGCGATCGATCATGCTGTCCAGGGCGACAACACCCGCCGCGGCGATGATACCCGCCTGGCGCATGCCGCCGCCCACCATCTTGCGGTACTTGCGCGCCCGCTCGATGAATTCGCGGCTTCCGCAGAGGAGGGAGCCGACCGGGCAGGCCAGGCCCTTGCACAGGCTGAAGGCCACCGAGTCGGCGTGGCAGGCCAGATCGGCTGCCGGCACCCCCAGAGCGACGGCAGCATTGAAAATGCGGGCGCCATCCAGGTGGACAGGAATATCCCAGCGACGAGCCACCTGGGCCACCGCCTCCATGTCGGCTTCGCTGAGAACGGCACCGCCGCAACGGTTGTGGGTGTTCTCCAGGCAGACCAGCCCCGTACGGGGGTGATGGATGTCGGGAAGGCGAATGGCCTCCTCCACGTCCTTAGGGTGCAGGCGACCACCGCTATCGTTGGGGATCGTCCGCAGCCCCAGGCCGCCCAGGGCAGCCGCCCCCGCCACCTCGTAGTGGAAGATATGGGCCTCATCGCCCAGGAGCACCTCGGCGCCCCGCTGGCAGTGGGTCAGCAAGGCCACCAGGTTGCTCATGGTGCCGCTGGCCGTAAGCAGACCCGCCTCCTTGCCCAGCTTCTCGGCGGCCATGGCCTCCAGGCGATTGACCGTGGGGTCCTCACGCCAGACATCGTCGCCCAGCTCGGCCTCGGCTATGGCCTGGCGCATGGCCGGCGTGGGCAAGGTGACGGTATCGCTTCTCAGGTCAATGATCTTGTTTGTCATGATGCACCCTATACTTTCGCCAGAGGCGAAGGCGCCTCGGGCGCAAACCAGGGGCCGAACGCCGGCCCCTGGCAGAAAACCCCTGGGATGCTTCCTTCACCGACTACTGCTCTTTGCGCTCCCAAAGCGACTGGTAGTTCGAGCCGCCGCGGATGGCCGTCATCACCTCGGCCTTCTCCTCCTCCAACAGCTCGCCGAATACAGCCTCACACTGCTCTTTCACACCTGTGTGGCCACTAGCGACCAGCCGGTCGACGATGTGCGACCAGAGGCCGGCGAGACGAAAGGTCTCCATCTGACGCGGCCAGGTGAAGGACACGATCTTTTCGGGCAAGGCAAAGCGAGGGCGCAACTCCCGCAGGCTGCGAAAGCGATCCTCCACCGAGGAGGCCTTGGGCACCAGCTTGACCAGGGGACCGTCGACGTCGTCGTGGCGGGTGTCGATCAGCAGCCGCTTGTCCAGTATGGCGAAGCGAACCACCAGCACGTCAGCGCTGTCGATGACCTCCATCACCTCATCGATGTCCATCCCGAATTCGTCCATACGGTCGATCCATCCAGAAGCAACCTGCTTGCTAGCAGGCAGGAACGTTTAGTTCATTCTACTCGCCGCCAGCGTAAAGGGTCAACGCGGGCCTAAGGAAGCTGCCGCGGCTGAGAGAAGCGCTCCTCCTGCCAGACATCGCCGCGCTGGTGATAGCCGCGGCTCTCCCAGAAGCCGAGGCTATCCTCTTTCATGAAGCAGAGGCCCCGCACCCACTTGGCGCTCTTCCAGAAGTAGAGCTTGGGTACCACCAGACGCAGGGGCCAGCCGTGCTCCGGCGTCAGATCCTGGCCGTTGTGCTTATAGGCGAAGAGAACGCCGTCGGCCAGCAGGTCTTCCAGGGAGACGTTGGTGGTGTAGTCGCCATCGCAGTGAACCATCACGTGGCGGGCCTGGGGCTTGAGGCGAATGCGTTTCATCAGATCCCGGAAGGCCACACCTTCCCAGGTGTTGTCTACGATGCTCCACCCCTCGACGCAGTGGAGATCGGCGCTTACGGTGGCCTTGGGAAGAGCCATGAACTCCTGCCAGTTGAGGGTGAGCTCTTCCTCCACCTCGCCCCAGACACGAAAGCTCCATCTCTTGAGGTCGACGTGCGGAACCGCCCCCGCGCTCAGCACGGGCCAGTTCTCTACCACCCGCTGGCCGGGAGGCATACGGTCGCCGTAGTCCTGACGGTCAGGTCTGGCCTTGCGGCCGGGAGGATCGAATGCCATTCGAGCCCAAGAACCTCACAAAGATTGTAGAATTAGGCTAACAGGCCGCTCGCGCGCAAGTCAACGAGCGAGGCGACCGCCGCTTCGTTGCTTGCCGAGAAAGGCCGATGCTATGATGCTATTGATGCCGACTGAACAGACGAAGCGCACCAGGGCGACCCCGCTACGCCTGCGCTGGCGGCGCGACCTCCTCTTCTTCTCCACTGCGGCGGCCGTCCTTGCCCTCGACCAAGTCACCAAGCACGTCGTCCGGGCCACCCTGGAGCGGGGCGAGTCCTTCCCCGAGAGCTGGCCGGTGCGCTTTGTCCATGTGACCAACACCGGCGCCGCCTTCGGCATCCTCCAGGAGCAGAACGCGTTCCTGGTGGTCACCACGGTTATCGGCCTGGCTGCCATCCTCCTCTACTACTGGTATCCCCCCTTCGAGCACGCCATCATGACCGCCGCCGTGGGTATGATCCTGGGCGGAGCCGTCGGCAACCTGTCCGACCGTCTGCGCCTGGGCGAGGTCACCGACTTCATCGACTTTCCCCGTTACCCATCGTTCAACGTGGCCGACTCCTCCATCGTGGTGGGAGTGGGCGTGTTGGTCATCCTTTTGCTGCTGAGACGGCCCGGCGCCGCTTCCCAGCAGCGGCAGTAGCCATGACAAGAGAGCTGGAGCTTTTCGCCGACCGCGATGGCGAGCGCCTGGACGCTTTCCTGGCCCGCCGCTGGGAGCAAAAGCTGTCGCGCTCCTTCGCCCACAGGCTGATCGCCGAGGGGCTGGTGACGGTCAACGGCACGCCCAGCAAGCCCTCCCATCGCTTGAGTCGGGGCGACGACGTCGTCGTCCTTCTACCAGCGCCGGAGGTCATGGCCCTGGAGGCCGAGGCCATCCCCGTGGGGGTCGTCTACCAGGATGAGGACGTGATCGTGGTAGACAAGCCGGCCGGCCTGACAGTGCACCCGGCGGCCGGGCATCCTCGCGGGACGCTGGTCAACGCCCTCCTGACCATCTGCCCGGAGCTGGCGAAGATCAAGGGGACGCTGCGGCCGGGCATCGTCCACCGCCTGGACAAGGACACCTCCGGCCTGCTGGTGGTAGCCAAGAACGAGGCGGCTCAGGCCAGCCTGGCAGGGCAGATCAAGAAGCGAGAGGTGCACAAGCTCTACCTGGCCCTGGTGCGAGGGCGGGTGGAGCCGCCGGAGGGCGTGATCGATGCGCCCATCGGCAGGCACCCGCGCCGTCGCCAGCGGATGGCGGTGGTGGAGGGCGGGCGCGAGGCCCAGACCCGCTATCGGGTGCGCGAGCTCCTCGATGACGACGGCGTCGCCTACTCGCTGGTGGAGGTGGAGCCCCTCACCGGCCGCACCCACCAGATACGAGTGCACTTCGCCAGCATCGGCCGCCCACTGGTCGGCGACATGCTGTACGGCAAGGCCTCGCCGCTGGTGGGGCGGCAGTTCCTGCACGCCTGGCGGCTGGGCTTTCGCCTGCCCGCCAGCGGCCGCTATCAGGAGTTCGAGTCGCCCCTGCCGGGGGATCTGGCGGCGGCGCTGGAAGCGTTAAGAGGAACCACTGCGGGCTAGGCCACACCAGCCACGGCGGGCCTATTATCGGCGCGATCTCAATACCACAAAGGCGGCAGCGGAGATGCTCGCCGCTACGCCACCAGCAACCACCACAGCCAGCCAAGGCAGGTTCGAACCATCACCGCCAGTTCCTCCCGTCACCGGTGGGGCTTTGGGCGTTGGCGTGATGGTCGGCGAAGGCCATGGCGTGGCAGTCGGTGTTGGCACCGCAGTTGCTGTCGCGGTCGCGGTGGCGGTTTCCTCCGGCGCGGTCGTGATCAGGAGGTCCAGGGTATGGAAGCCTGGCTCCCAGACAGCCGTCTCCTTGGCCTGTATACCCTTAACCAAGAACCGGATCTGGGCACCTTCCGTCCCGCAGCCAGCCCTCGCCTCGCTGGGCAGCACGGCCAAGTGACGATACTCGCTCTCTTTCATGAGCGGCGGCTCGCTGTCGTGGGCGACCCGGAGATCGCCACACAGAACGCCGCCAATCAACGCCTGGATCGGTATGTCACGGTCGACCGGACCGCCGTCGATGGTCACGGCCCCCGAGAAGATGGCTGGCTGAGCCCCAGCCGTTAGGTGCAGGACCTGCGACTCTCTCGACTTCCACTGGCCGGTCTGGTGCGCTTCCCGGCCGCCAATCGAGAAGG
>JAIVWR010000112.1:0-4643 GCA_048636435.1 Acidobacteriota bacterium
GGTAGCGTCGCACCTGCCGCCGCCGCTGGCGCCAATTCCATCTGAGGACTTTTGCCATGAGGCGAGCCGCCTCGCTCGCGGCATTCAGGCCGTGGTTGTGGTCGAAGAGCATCAAGTCCGTGCGACGGGCCATGAAATCCTCGAGGGTGAGCGCCATCTCCTCGGCGGCGGCGTAGACGGCCTCCACTCGCAGCACAGAGCCGCCGGGGAGCAAGGGGCGGAGCAGGCCCCGATCCGGCAGGGCGTACCCCAACACCTTCACGTAATCCGTGCCATACGTACGGACGAGGCGCTCGGCAGCCGGGCGCGGCAGACCCCAGCTTTCCTCCAGGGCGGAGGCCGTGGCCTCGGCGAAGCGTTCGAATGCGTCCAGGTGGCCACCGGGAAGGGGACTCTCGGCGGTGCGGCAGGGCGCCGCCGACCAGCCGAAGCGTTTTCCTTCGCGCTTAAGGACAAGGTCCACCGCTTCCTGGGCCATGGCGCGGTAGGTGGTGAGCTTGCCGCCAGCGACGGAGACCAGCCCGGGGGGGTCGATCTGGATCTCATAGTCCCTGGGCACATCCGAGGGAGCACCCTCCTCGGACACCAGAGGGCGCACGCCTGTCCAGGTGGAGATGACGTCCGATGGCGATGCCTGGAGCCCTTGGAAGGTAGCGTTCAGCGAATCCAGGAGGTACTCCACGTCGGCGGCGTCGGCTTTCGCCTGATCGGGACTGGCGGTGTAGTCTGTATCGGTCGTTCCTACATAGATGCAGTCGCCCAGGGGGACGGCGAAGATGAGGCGATCATCGATGGCAGGGAAGGCCACGATGGAGGATAGCGAGAGGCTGGAGCGAGGGAGCGCCAGGTGAATCCCTTTCGTTGGGCGGAGCATGGGGGGCGTCTCGCTCTTGGCCCGCAGCTCGTCGGCCCAGGGGCCGGTGGCGTTGACCACCACGCGACCCTCAATGGTGCCGGTGCGACCGTCCAGGCGGTCACGGAAGCGGACGCCCGTCACCCGATCCTCGTGTCGCTCGAGGTCGGTGACCTCGGTGTAGCTGACGACGGCGGCGCCGTGGCTGGCCGCGGAGCGGATGGTGGCGAGGGTCAGGCGAGCGTCGTCTACCAGGCAGTCGAAGTAGCGGAAGCCGCCTCGCAGGCCGTCCCGCCGCAGGGCCGGCTCCATCCGCAGCACTTCGTCTGCGGAGAGCATGGTGTGATGCCCAACACGGCGGGAGCCGGCCAGCAGGTCGTAGGCTACCAGGCCCACCTTCAGGTGGAGGCGGCTGTTGGGGCCGCCCTCGTAGACGGGCAGAATGTAGGGGAAGGGGTGAACAAGGTGAGGAGCGATCTTCAACAGGACCTCGCGCTCTCGCAGGGACTCCCTGACCAGTCGGATCTGGAGATGCTCGAGGTAGCGCAGGCCGCCGTGAATCATCTTGGAGGACCTACTGCTGGTGCCTGAGGCGAAGTCCTCCTTCTCCAGGAGGGCCACCGATAAGCCGCGCATGGAGGCGTCGCGGGCGATGCCGGCGCCGGTGATGCCGCCGCCGATGATGACCAGGTCGAAGGTCTCCTGCTGGACGCGGTCGAGATAGCTGGCGCGGGTGCGATAAGAGAATGCGCCGGTGGGCGTTGCCTTCCTAAACATCGCTGCCATCCTCGCTTGCTGGCATTAGCTTGCCGGGGTTCATGAGGCCGTGGGGGTCGAAGGTCTGCTTAAGGGCGGCCAGTGTCCGGACGCCGGCTGCTCCCAGGTATCGGGACATCCAGGGCCGATGGTCGCTGCCGATGCCGTGGTGGTGACTGAGGGCTCCACCGGCGGCGATGATGGCGTCGGTGACAGCGACCTTGACCTGCTGCCACTGCTCCATCTCCTGGCCCTCCGCCTGGCGGGCCAGGAACGTGCAATAAAGGGAGGCGCCATCGCTGTAGGCGTGCGAGAGATGAGTCATCACTAGTCCCCGGCCGTCCATGGCCTTGGCGAGCGCATCGCGGACGGAGCGGTAGAGGGGCAGGTAGCGGTCCCAGGTGACGGCCGTCTCCACGGTGTCGACCATGATAGCGTGATCGAGGAGGAGGTCTCTCAGGTAGGGGTGCTCGAAGCGGGCGCGCTCCCAGGCCCGCCCCGGGCGGTGTCCCAGGGACGAGCCCTCGTGGCGGCGGAGGATGCGGTGGGCGCGGCGCCAGTCGGCGCGCACCTGGTCCTCGTCCCCATCGAAGCCCACGATCATCAAAGCGGCGCCCTCGAAGCTGATCCTGCGCAGGGCGAGGTACAGCCCCTCGGCGGCCGCCATCAGTCCGTGAGGCGGGGCTCTCATGGCCAGGCTGACCTCGGTCTCGGGCTCGTCGGAGAGGCGCAGGACGGCCGGCGTCAGGCCCGACTGCATCAGTTCGCGAGAGGCTTCGACGCCAGCCTGGAAGGCGGGGAAGACGTAGCCACGGTAGTCGGAGCGCTTGGGCAGGGGTGCCAGGCGAACGGTTGCCTGAGTGATCACCCCCAGCACGCCCTCCGAGCCGGCGATCATCTGGTTGAGGTCGGGGCCAGCCGCGGCGGCGGGGACGGCTGGGGTGGCAATGGTGCCGCCGGGGAAGGCCATGCGCAGGCTTTCGACTCTGTGCTCGATCTTGCCGTAAAGGGTGGAGTTCTGGCCTGCCGAGCGGGTGGCGATCCAGCCGCCAAGGCTGGAGTACTCGAAGGACTGGGGGAAGTGGCCGAGGGTGAAGCCCTTGGCGTTGAGTTGTTGCTCGAGGGAGGGGCCGAGAACCCCGGCCTCGAGGGTGGCGGTCGCGGACAGCGGGTCCAGCCGCAGCATACGGTTCATTCGCCGCAGGTCCAGAGTAACGGTCGGCTTGGCTCCAAGGGGTTCGACGCCTCCGAGCACCGAGGTGCCGCCGCCGAAGGGGATGACGGCGATCCCTAGCTCGGCCGCCGCATTCAGCAGCGCGGCCACCTGCTCCTCCGTCTCGGGATAGATGACGGCATCGGTGGCGTGGGGGATCTCCCCCCGGCGGATGCGGACCAGGTCGCAATAACTCTTGCCGAGGCTGTGGACGGCCCTGTCGATACTGTCGGTGGTGAGGGAGTCAGCGCCTGAGGCCGCGCGCAGGGTGTCCAGGGCCTTCGATTCGAGGCGAGAGGGAGGCAGGGCGACCTCGGCGAGGGATTCGATACGCTGGCCGACGCCAAGTTCGCCCAGCCAGCTGCTGACGTGGGCCCAGAACTGCTCCGCATGTGGCAGGGAGAAGGTGTGCTGCTCCTCCCCCCAGCCCCACCATTTGGTTGCCATCGACCAGCCTTGTCTGAGGCGGTCGTCTCGCTACTTGTGCGACAGCGAAGCCGACCGCCGCCGCGCTGAATTATATCACTTCGATCAGATAGGCGCTCATAGTCTGGCCGTCGACGGTCAGACCTGGCATACTGGGGTTTAATCTAAGTGAGCGGTGGTGACGACTGGCTCTTCCAGACCCCTTGCGGCCGAATCTCTGCCGCGAGGGGCAGCCAACCGATTTGCCGCTCCGGCACGCCAGGACAGCCAGATGAACGAAGCGAGCATTCGGCTCGATCACGTCAGCAAGTGGTATCCGGGCGCGTCCACCCCCGCGGTGGAGGATCTGACTATGGAGATGCCCGCGGGGCAGGTGACGGCTCTCGTCGGGCCATCCGGTTGTGGGAAGACGACGATCCTCAAGATGATCAATCGGATCATCGAGCCCACCTCCGGCCGGATCGAGGTGGGTGGCCGCGACATCCAGGAACTGCACCCCCATGCGCTGCGCCGGGGCATCGGCTATGTCATCCAGCAGGTGGGACTCTTTCCTCACCGCACCGTGGCCGAGAACATCGCCACTGTGCCCAAACTGCTGGGATGGGATCGGCGTCGCACGAGGAGGCGCGTCGACGAGCTGGTTGAGATGGTCGGATTGGAGCCGGAGATGTACGACCGCTACCCCGCTGAGCTCTCCGGGGGCCAGCAGCAGCGGGTGGGGGTGGCCCGCGCGCTGGCGGCGGACCCACCGGTGCTGCTGATGGACGAGCCTTTCGCGGCGGTGGACCCGATCGTTCGGGTACACCTGCAGGACGAGCTGCGCTCGCTGCAGGCGCAGCTTCAGAAAACGATCGTCTTCGTGACCCACGACATAGACGAGGCGATCAAACTTGGCGATCAGGTGGCCATTCTGGACATTGGTGGCGCGTTGCGACAATACGCGTCGCCCGAAGAGGTATTGAGGGGGCCGGCCAACGCTTTCGTTAAGGAGTTCCTCGGCAAGGAACGAGGGCTGCGGCGGCTTTCTCTGATTGCCGTTCGCGACGTGCCGCTGGAGAACGGGCCGACGGTGTCGTCAGACGCCGGCCCGGCCGAGGCGAGGGAGGTGATGGCGCGCGAGGGCGTGAACTGGGTGGCAATCGTGCGCAATGGGGAACTGCAGGGATGGGTGTGGGAGTCTGAGCTTGAACCGGGGCGAAAGATGGGCGACCTCGCCGCCCGGCCGTTCTTGGTGCGCGTAAGCGCAGACAATACGTTGCGGGAGGCGCTGGATGCTATCGTGACCTCTCGTAACCAGGTGGCGGTGGTGTACGACGGCGACCGCTATGCCGGCATGCTCACCCTCAACCGCCTCTCGGCGCACCTTGTCCCGTGCTGCCACAGCGCGCATTTCTC
>JAIVWR010000113.1:0-4570 GCA_048636435.1 Acidobacteriota bacterium
ACTTGACCATCGGGAAGTCGACGTGTCCCAGGCATCAGCCGGCTCCAGGGGACGCCCCAGTGAGCCATCTGGCGAACCGCCACCGGCGCCAGGGTGACAAAGAGGCGGGCCACGTCTTGCTCGCATCCCCAGTCGGCGCCCTTCACCGTGTCCTCAAAGTGGACATCGGGAGAGTCGCCGGCGCTCATGGTCATGTTGCCCAAGGCGGCCTGCATGCCACCCTGAGCGGCGACGGAGTGAGAGCGTCGGGGTGGCACCAGAGAGAGGATGATGACCTGATGACCATGCGCGGCGGCCTCGACGGCCGTGCGCTCGCCAGCCAGGCCAGCGCCAATTACCAGAACGTCGGTCATGATAGTTGTCATAGCCCGCCTCCGAGGCTGAAGAAGCTTGATACAATGGCGAACTCGATCGCAAGAACAACAGCGGTCAGTGTCGCTAGCGCCGCATAAGCCCAACGGCGGGACAGCAGCCCCCATTTGATGGCGATACGGTAGAGGCCTATGCAGGCGTGGCCTACGACGAAGAGCACGAAGAGGATGTCGAACCAGAGGAACGTGGCGACACGGTCGCCGCTCTTGGCTGCCTCGATGGGCAGCTCGGTGAGGGACACCCAGAGGTGAATCGAGGCGAAAACCATCAGCGCTGCTCCGCTGACCACCTGAAAGGCCCAGGTCCACGTGTCGGCGTGCCCCATCTGACGCAGATGGCGCGCTAGGGTCCACTGCTGGCGGAACGTGGTTGGCGCTTTGCGGGTCACCAGTACGACGTGAACCAGGAGCAAGAGGATGAGTGGGGGTGCGCCTATCTGTAGCAAGTAGTATCGCTCGATAAGCTCCGCCAGGGCGTCCAAAGAGCTGGCGCCCAAGAGTACGCTGGATAGCAGACCCATGTGCATGAAAAGAAAGGCGGCCAGGCCGAAGCCTGTGACGCTGGTGGCCACATCGAGCATGGTTGGCGAGAGGGCAGCCCACGAGGGCCGACGCACTCGCTTGGCTAGCAGAGCCCCCTGGGGCCGAGCGATGGGCATGGACATGGCCTGGCCCCGAAACATAAAGCCGGAAACGGGACGCTGGCCATCGCCGCTCTCGTCGGTGCGGCGGAGCGGCACAACACGCTCTGGTTTTTCCACGACTAGCTTGTCCCTTCTCTTCGCGCTCTCAGCCGGTCACCACCTTGCTGAGAGTCGTTCTAGCCTGGTTTGCGCGGCTGGGCTTACGCTACGCGGCGAAGGGGCGGTGGCTCGGTGCCCTCAGCGGTGGCCGCTGGCGCCTCGGCTTCGATGGCCACAGGCGCTGCCCACTCCTCCTCCGAAGCACGGAAGACGCGCTCTCCCGGCTGGAGGTCCAGAACGGCGCAGGCATATTCCCAGACACGCTGTACGGCGAGATCGGGGTCGGTGATCCGCCGATAGCTGTACTCAGGCGTGTCGATGTAGGCCTCGACGCGCTTGGGGGGAAGCGGTGCCCGGCGCTGGAACTGGTCCCGCTCCATGTTCAGGGCCTCTTCTGATGCTTCGCTGTAGAACTGGAGAACGTAGCGAGCCATCTTGACGCCGGCGAGCTGGACGCACCCGTAGGAGGAAGAAGAGCAGCCGCTCCCCTCACGGTAGAACGGGCATGGCGTCCAGCCATGCTTCTTGGCGTCCTCGAAGTCCTGGACCTCGCTGTCAGCGAGGCAGATGGTGCAAGGGTTGCCGTAGAAGATGAAAGCCTTGTCCTTCATGTCGGCGCCTCCTTTCATGTATCTCCGTGAATATTTTCACTCTCGCCCCCTTGAAGCTGCTTCAGCCGAAAGCCTTAATTTCCCCGTTCTTTCGGACGCGGGGTGTCGAAAGTTGTACAACCATAGGCCAGTGACAGGGGGCATCACAAGGTGTAGACTAGTTGTGAAGCTATTCACGACGCTGTTCGTGCTCATGCTATGGAACCGATCACGGTAGTGCTGGCAGACGACCATGCGGTGCTGCGGGAGGGCATGCGGAATCTCCTGGAGCAACAGCGTGACATAACCGTGGTGGGGGAGGCAGGCAACGGGCACGAGGCGGTAGCGGCGGTCAGGACACTCAAGCCTGACATCGTCCTCATGGACGTCGTCATGCCCCGCCTGAACGGCATTGAGGCCACCAAGCAGATCAAGAAGACTAACCCTATGACTGCTGTGCTGATTCTCAGCGCTTACGACGATGACCGCTACGTACTCGGTCTTCTGGATGCCGGTGCTGCTGGCTATCTTCTCAAGAACGCCACGGGCCGGGAGGTGATCCAGGCTATTCGTTCAGTTCACGCTGGGGAGGCAGTGCTTCACCCTGCGGTAGCCGCCAGGCTGCTGGCTCGGGCTGGCCGCCTTTCGCCTCGTCATGGGCCCGTAGACAGCGAAGACCCCCTTACAGGAAGGGAGCTCGATGTGCTGCAACTGGCTGCCAGGGGCGATAGCAACAAAGAGATAGCAAAGGAGCTTGTCCTCAGTGTCCCCACCGTCAAGGCTCACTTGGTGAACATCTTCAACAAGCTGGGAGTGGGGTCACGCACCGAGGCGGTCCTCTACGGGCTAAGAATGGGTTGGCTGGTTCTGGAGGAGGAGCCGTAGGGGTCCATTCGACTGGACAACGGCAGGGCAGGCAGGAATGAACCAACAGGCTAGAAAGCGACTACTGGAGGCTGTCCGCAGCGTGGAGCTGCTCGCTGCGATAGCGATGTTCCTGGTGGTCATTCCCCTTCACTATCCCGAGCAACTGCTGCCTTTCCTGGACATTGACGCCCCCGGTTCCCTGCTGGGGCTCGAGCGGCTCGCTGTAGAGCGGCTCTTCCTCCTGCTGCCAATCACTTATCTGGGCTTCCTATTCGGTATGAAGGCCGGACTCACTGGCTCGGGACTGGCTCTCGTCATCATGCTGCCGAATGCTCTCCTCATCTCGGAGTATCGCGCCGATGCCCTGGGGGAAGTGGGTGGTGTGGTCGCTGCGGGTGCCGTGATCAACGTTGGCTTTGAGCGACTGCGGAGGGAGCGGGAGCGACGGCGTCTGGTGGGCGAGCAGCTACGTGTATCGGAGGAGCGCTATCGGGAGATCTTCGAGAATGCGCACGATGGCATCTGGCTGCAGGACATGCAGGGCAGGATCACTATGGCCAATAGGGCCTGTGTTGAGATTACAGGCTATGCGCCGGAAGAATTGGTTGGGATGAGGGTTAAGCGCCTTCTCTCGGAGGAGCCCCTCAACAAGGCGAGACAGATCCGAAAGAGGCTGCTGGCTGGTGAGACAATCAACGAGCCCTACGAACAGGAAATAATCAAGAAGGATGGGACGTCTGCGCTACTCTGGTTGACTCCCAGTCTGATCACCAGCCAAGGCTGGCCGACGGGCTTTCAGTTCATTGCTCGGGACATCACCGAGCAGGCGCACATGCAAGAGAACCTGAACTTCTACTTGCAGCAGGTCACCAGAGCCCAGGAGCATGAGCGGCAACGCATCGCCCAGGAGCTTCATGACGAGACGGCTCAGTCCCTCCTGCTCATGGCGCAGCGTCTCGACAGTCTGGCCTCGAGCGCTAAGAAGCGGCGCAACAGGGATGTGGCAGCCGAGCTGCAGGAGGTGCGCGGGATCACAATCGAGGCGCTGACGGAGCTGCGGCGTTTGGCCCAGGACTTGCGACCGCGGATACTGGACGACATGGGCCTGGTGCCCGCTCTGGAATGGCTCGCCGATGACCTCGCTGAGCAAGACGGGATAGAGGCGCGTGTGGAAGTGGATGGCACCCTGCCGAAGCTCTCTGAAGAGGGGCAGTTGCTCCTCTTTCGCATCGCTCAGGAGGCCTTGCGAAACATAGGCAAACACTCAGGTGCCAGCGAAGCTACCCTCTCTCTGCGAGCGTATGGCGATCGACTTGAGATGAGGGTGGCCGACAACGGCCACGGCTTCACGCTGCCCAAGGCTGTGGGGGACCTGGCCGCGACTGGGAAGCTGGGGCTCCTCGGGATGCATGAACGGGCCCGTCTGTTGGGCGGTACGCTCGACATCCGCTCAGAGCGACGCAGGGGTACGACGGTGGTGGTTGAGCTGCCGGTGAGCGCCGTGAATCGCCAGGTACCTGGAGGTGGCTCGGCGCGTCGGCAGCGTCTAGCCTAGTAGAGGCGCCCTGTGCCGATCACTGCCCTGGGCGCTTCGCCTTGACTTTCTTCTTTCTTCCTGCCTATGCTGATTGCGTTTCATGGCCAAGCGTCGCCTGGATACTCTATTGGTGGAGAGAGGCCTGGTCGAGAGCCGAGAGAAGGCGCGAGCGGTGGTCTTGGCCGGCAAGGTGCTGGTTGGAGACAGGGCGGCCGCTAAGCCGGGGATGCTCATCCCTGAGGCCGCCGAGGTGCGTCTGCTTGCCGGGGCTCCCTATGTGAGCCGTGGCGGTGAGAAGCTGGTACACGCTCTGCGGGCGTTTGGCGTCGATGTGCAAGACCTGGCCGCCGTGGACGTGGGGGCTTCCAGCGGTGGCTTCACCGATTGCCTCCTTCAGCACGGCGCTCGTTGTGTCTACGCTGTGGATGTGGGCTACGGCCAGTTGGATTATCGCCTCCGCCA
>JAIVWR010000114.1:0-4520 GCA_048636435.1 Acidobacteriota bacterium
GCAGCAGGCGGTCCATCGACTCCGCCGCCCGCAGCAGGGCGAAGACGGCGTCGTCGAACCAGCTGGCGTGGCGGAACTCGAAGGCGTAGCGCATCCGTGGGTCGAGGATGTCGAGGAAGTCGGCCAGTCGCTCGTCGTCGCGCTTGAAGTTGGGCGGTAGCTGGAGGAGGATGGGCCCCAGTTTCTCGCCCAGGAGCTTGCAGCGGTCGACGAAGTCGCGGGTAAGTTCCTCCACGTCGCAAAGCCGGCCCCTGTGCGTGATCCCCTGGTTCGCCTTGACGGCGAAGCGAAAGCCGTCGGGGACGCCGCGTCGCCAGAGCTGCCAGGCGCTGGTCTTGGGCTGGCGATAGAAGCTGTTGTTGATCTCCACCGTGGGGAAGTGCTGGATGTAGTGGGCGAGCCAGCCAGAGGTGGGCACATCCTCCGGATAGAACGGGCCCTGCCAGTGCGCGTAGTGCCAGCCGGACGTACCGATCCAGAAGCGAGCGCCCACGATCTCCTCCTGTCCGCGAATGCCTCGCCGCGGCGATTATAGCAAAAACCGCCTCGCTATCGCAGCGGGCCGATGATATAATCAGTTTAGAAATTCGCTTCTGGATAGAGGTCGTGCATGGCCAAAGCCACCTATAGCCTGCTGGAGAGAGCCAAGGGCCGACTGCTCGCCGAGCTGCGCCACGACATCCGCGACGAACGAGTGCTGGCGGCCATGGCCAGCGTTCCCCGCGAGAAGTTCGTCTCCGATGACCTGCGGGCCTTCGCCTACGAGAACCGCCCTCTCCCCATCGGCCACGGCCAGACCATCTCCCAGCCCCTCATCGTGGCCATGATGACGGAAGCCCTCGAGCTCAAGGGTGACGAGAAGGTGCTGGAGCTGGGGACCGGCTCCGGCTACCAGGCGGCCATCCTGGCCGAGCTGACGGCGCGAGTGGTGACGGTGGAGCGCATCGCGCCTCTGGCCGAGCAGGCGACGGCCGTCCTGGCGGAACTGGGATACGATAACGTCCAGGTTCACCTGGCGGGCGATACCCTAGGCTGGCCGGAGGAGGCACCCTACGAGGGGATACTGGTCACGGCTGCGGGACCCGACGTTCCGCCGGCCCTGATCGAGCAGTTGGCGCCCCAGGGGCGGCTGGTGATCCCGGTGGGCGCCCACGACGTGCAAGAGCTGCTTCTGGTAACCAACAGCCCGGGCGGCCTCACCACCAAGCGCCTGGGCCCCTGCCGTTTCGTGCCGCTGGTAGGGACCGGCGGCTGGCCCAGCGCCGGCCTGGGTCTCCCCGAGCTCTAGGTCCGGGGCCTTCTCTTCGCCAGCGAACTATCACAGGTTTATTGCTTTTTCAGGACATTTTGTGACTTTTCCCAGATAATCAAGTTAACTTAAACCATCGCCAAACGTTTTATATTGATGAAAAAATCGTGGGAATTTGCCATTCGGATTCTTCTACCACTTGCCTTGACGGCAAGGGATAGGTTGGGTGTAGAATAGTCCGATCCTGCAGACAGGCATTAGAAGACGGCCGGAGGTAACGAATGGAGAACCACCTGAGTACGTTCCTGGACTTCCTTTCGGCGGAGAAGGGGGCGTCCGGCAACACGATCGCAGCTTACCGTAATGACCTGCAACAACTAGCCAAGTACCTCAAGGCGAGCGGTGATGGCAAGGGCTGGGAAAAGGTCGACCGTGTGCTCATTCAGGATTTCATCCTCAACCTGAAGGAGCGCAAGTATGCCGAAACGACCGTGGCCCGCAAGGTAGCAGCCATCCGCTCCTTCTTTGGTTTCTTGTCCGCCGAGGGCATTCTGACGGACAACCCCACCGAGGGCTTGGCTTCGCCGCGTGTCGGCAAGATGCTCCCCAAGGCCATTACGCCCAATGAGGTGGATGAACTGCTGGAGCAGCCCTGCAAGCGGACCACCCCAGAAGCCAGACGGGACCGAGCGATGCTGGAGTTGCTATACGCTACCGGCATGCGAGTCACCGAGCTGGTGTCGCTGGACCTGGCCAACGTCAGCGTGGACGGAAAGAACCCCTTCGTTCGCTGCACGGGCAAGGGAGCCAAGGAGCGGATCATCCCCATCCACGAGCAAGCCACCGAGGCGCTGGCGGAATACGTGAACGAAGCCCGACCGCTCATCGTCCGCAACAAGAACGAGAATGCCCTGTTCGTCAACCGTCGCGGCGAGCGGCTCACGCGTCAGGGCTTCTGGCTAATTCTCAAGGGATATGCCAAGGCGGCCAACCTGCGCGACGACGTGACGCCCCACACCCTGCGCCACAGCTTTGCCACGCACATGCTGCGAGGCGGAATGCCCCTGCGTCACGTCCAGGAGATGCTGGGCCACGCCAATATCTCCACCACTCAGGTCTATACGCATCTAGCGACTGATCACGTGCGGGAGGTGTACGAGAAGGCCCATCCCCGCGCCTCGTAGCTCAAGCCTCGGCTAACGGTGTACTATAGGGAGGTGAAGGCAGCTCTCACCTCCCTTTCGCTATCGCTAGTCATCCTCTGGCTGGCCTGCGGCCAGGAAACGCCCCAAGAGACGGCCACGCCCACACCCACGCCCGCGCCCACACCATCGCCCACGACCCTGCCCTCCCCTGCACCCTCTCCCTCGCCCGACGAGACCCGGCCCTTAGACCGTGACCTGCTGGAGCTGGCCGTTCGCCTGGGTCGCGTGTCTGATCGCCCATCGCCCGTAGCCAGAGAGGAGGCGCCAGCCTATCAGGAGGGCCAGCAGCACGAATTCACGGTCCTGGATGCCTTAGCGCCCTCCCTGCGGACGGTGAACGCCACCCTTCGCCTCATCACCCCCCACGCGTACTTCTACTTCCAGGATGGCCTCGACGTCTCGCAGGAGGACCTCGAAGAGGCAGGACGAGACTTCGAAGAGACCGTCTACCCTGCGGTCGCACGCTATTTCGGCCAGGAGTGGACGCCGGGGGTGGACAGCGACCGCCACATCACCCTTCTCCACGCTGGCCTGCCCGGGTTGGGTGGCTACTTCAGCGACGCCGACGAATACCCCCGCAGCGTCAGCCCCGCCAGCAACGAGCGGGAGATGGTGTACCTAAGTATTGCCGGTACAAGGCCGGGCTCCGATGCCTACAACGGGCTGGTGGCCCATGAGCTTCAGCATTTGGTTCACTGGAAAGGTGACCCCACCGAAGAGGTGTGGGTGAACGAGGGCCTGTCGGAGGTGGCGCGCGAGCTGGCCAGCGGCGGCCCAGGCTTCACAGCGGTCGCCGTTACCATGCCCGAGACCCAGCTCAACGCCTGGGAGCCCCTGGGCGGTGGCAATGCCCCCCACTACGCGGCCTCCCACCTGTTCGTCCGCTACCTGCTGGAGCACTACGGCGGCTTCGAAGGTGCCCGCAGCCTTGTGGAGGAGCCTGCCGACGGCATCGAGGGCATAAATGCCTACCTTGCGCCCTTCGGCGCCACCTTCGAGGACGTGTTCGCCGACTGGCTGATCGCCAGCTACCTGGACGACCCCGACGGCGGGCCCTACAGCTACGCCGACGCCGACGTGGAGGTGTCGTCAGCCATCACCCTCACGGACTACGGCGAGGACGAGGATAGCGTCCGTCAGTTCGCCGCGGACTACATCGAGGTGAAGCTGGCCGAGGGCGATGCTGTGTTCTCCTTCGACGGCGGCGAGGCGGTCAAGGCCATCCCCAACGAGCCGTATGGCGGCCGCGGCCAGTGGTGGTCGGGCCGCGGTGATGCTATCGATAGCACCCTCACCGGCGAGTTCGATCTGACGGGCCTTGAGAGCGCGACCCTTACCTTCTGGACCTGGTACGACATCGAGGAGCACTGGGACTACGGCTACGTCATGGCCTCCAGCGACGGCGGCAGCACTTGGCAGATCCTGCGCGGCCGGCGGACCAGCGACGAGAACCCGCTCGGCCTGGCGTATGGGCCCGCCTACACCGGCCAGAGCGGCGGCGGGGACAGCCCCGCCTGGGTGGAGGAGAGCGTCGACCTCAGCCCCTTCGCTGACCAGCAGATTCTCCTGCGCTTCGAGTACATCACCGATGAGGGCGTGAACCTCGACGGCTGGGCCATCGACGACATCGCCATCCCCGAGCTGGCCTTCCTGGACGATGGGGAAGAAGACCGCTCCTGGCAGGCCCAGGGCTTCCAGCGACTGACGGCACCCCTGCCCCAGCGCTTCATCGTGCAGGTCATCGAGATGGGCGAGACCACCAGCGTGCGGACGCTGGCCCTGGACGAGGCCAACCGGGGCGAGGTCCGTCTCTCGGGCTTCGGGTCGACGCTGGACAAGGCGGTGATCGTCGTCGCTGCTGCCAGCGATGGCACCACCCAGACGGCCCCCTATGGCTATTCCCTGCGGGCGGCTCAGCCCTGAGCCCTTGCCTGCGGGTCGGCCCGTAGGTATGATGAAACGCGTCATGATCATCGCTGTGATCGGCGGAGAGGACGCTTCGGCTGAGGGGGCCCGCCTGGCCGAAGAAGTGGGACGCGAGCTGGCGAAGCGGGGCTGCACCGTGG
>JAIVWR010000115.1:0-4498 GCA_048636435.1 Acidobacteriota bacterium
GGAGCTGGTGTACGGGGCCAGGGCCAGCGTGCGCGACCCCGCCCGCTTCTCCTTCGCCCACGGCGGCAAGGACGGCCATCCCTATCCGGTCGACCGCCGCACCTACGACCGCTCCATCGAGGCCCTGCGCGCGGCGGTCGAGCGGGCCAAGCTGGGCCGGCGGGAGAAGCTGGAGGCGCTGCGGCGGCTGGCGGCTGTATAATGGAGTTGCGATGGAGATACAGCAGCTTCACCCGTGGAACCTGGAGCCGCGTGACGCAATAGCCACCCAGAAGCGGCTGGCCTCCCAGGTCGTCCTGGAGGGCTCGCCCCAGGACGTGCGCACGGTGGCGGGGGCGGACATCGCCACTGCGGGCGGCAAGGGCCGCGGCGCCGTGGTCGTGCTCAGCTACCCCGACCTGCGGGTGCTGGAGAGCCAGGTGGTGGAGACAGAGCTAACGTTTCCCTACATACCGGGGCTGCTGGCCTTCCGCGAGGTGCCGGTGCTGGCCGAGGCCTTCCAGCGGCTGTCGCTCAGGCCCGATTTGCTCTTGGTGGACGGCCAGGGGCTGGCGCACCAGCGTCGGTTCGGAATCGCCTGCCACCTGGGGCTGCTGCTCGACCTGCCGACGGTCGGCTGCGCCAAGTCGCGCCTGGTCGGCGAGCACGGGCCTGTGGGCGAGGAGGCGGGCAGCCGGGTGGAGCTGCGCGACGGGCCGGAGGTCATCGGCCTGGTGGTGCGCACGCGGGCAGGCGTGAAGCCGGTCTACGTGTCTGTGGGCCATCGCATCGCTTTGGCGGAAGCGGCGGAATGGGTTCTTCGCCTCTGCCGGGGCTATCGCCTGCCGGAGCCCGCTCGTCTGGCTCACCAGGCGGCCGGCGGCCAGGCGATGGCGGTGGCGCCGCAGCCCGCGGGCGAGCAGATGTCATTGTTGTAGCAATCTAAGCGCAAGGTGGTCGATGCTGCCATGCAAGAAGTAAAAGAGGTTCTCAAGCAGCTCTCCGAGCGCATCTTTCGCATAACGGAGAGCCTTTGACGTCGCTAGCCAAGAGCGCGAGATAGCCACCCTCGAGAGTCGCTCCTCCCAGCCTGACTTCTGGGACGATCCGCAGCGAGCGCAGAAGGTGATGCGTCGCCTGGCGGAGGCCCGTGAGCAGGTGGAGACCTGGCGCGGGCTGGAGATCAAGGTGGGCGAGCTGTCCGAGCTGCTGGAGATGGCAGAGGCGGAGGGAGACGAGGCGACGGCGGCTGACGTGTCGGCTGAGGCTGAGGCGCTGTCGGCTCGACTGGACGAGCTGGAGCTGTCCCTGGCCCTCTCCGGCGAGTATGACCGTCGCGGTGCCATCCTGGCCATCCACGCCGGCGCTGGCGGCACCGACTCCCAGGACTGGGCGGAGATGCTGTTGCGGATGTACCTCCGCTGGGCGGAGGGCCACGGCTACCAGGCGCGCGTGCTGGACATGACGGTGGGGGAGGAGGCGGGGATCAAGAGCGCGACGGCGGAGGTGGCTGGCCCCAACGCTTACGGCTACCTGCGGGCCGAGCGGGGCGTCCACCGCCTGGTGCGCCTATCGCCCTTCGACTTCGCCCACGCCCGCCACACCTCCTTCGCTCTGGTGGAGGTGCTGCCGGAGGTGGAAGACGTGGCGGAGGTGACCATCGACCCCGATGACCTGCGCATCGACGTCTTCCGGGCCAGTGGCCACGGCGGCCAGAACGTCCAGAAGAATGCCACAGCCGTCCGTATCACCCACATCCCCAGCGGCATCGTGGCCTCCTGCCAGAACGAGCGGTCGCAGTATCGCAACAAAGATATCGCCATGAAGGTGCTCCAGGCGCGCCTGCTGGAGCGAGAGCTGGAGCACCAGGCCGAGGAGAAGACTCGCCTGAAGGGGGAGCACGTCTCCGCCGCCTGGGGCAACCAGATCCGCAGCTACGTCCTCCATCCCTACAAGATGGTGAAGGACCACCGCACGGGCTACGAGACCAGCGACGCCGAGGCTGTCCTGGACGGCGAACTCGATGAGCTTCTGCGGGCCTATCAGAAGGCCACGCTGGGCAAGGACGAGGGATGAAGAGGCTTCTAGTCCTCCTGGGCCTGGCCGTTCTCTTCTTGGGGACGGTTGTCTCCCCTGCCGCCTCTGCCCAGAGCGGGATAGAGGTCACGGCCACGGATGTGGTGAACAGCTTCCCCCAGGAGGTGGTGTTCCGCCTCTCGGCCCACAGCGAAGCCACCATCGAGGAGGTGACCCTCCACTACCAGATCCTGCCGGACGGCGTCAGGGCCTACGGCCGGCCCGATCTCACTCCCGCCGAGCGTGTCCAGGTGGAATTCCACCTCAAGGCCAACGACCCACCCCGCAGCTACCTGGCGCCGGGTGCCGAGATCGACTACTTCTGGGAGGTCGAGGACGGCGCCGGCAACAAGCTGACCACGGAGCCGGCCACCTTCGTCTATGAGGACATCCGCTTCTCCTGGGAAAGCGTCAGCGAGGGCAATGTCAGCGTCTACTGGTACGCCGGCAGCCGTTCCTCCGCCGAATCGTCCCTGGAGGTGGCCCGCGAGACGCTGGACGAGATGTCGGCGCTCTTGGGCGTGACTGTTGACTATCCGGTGAAGGTCTGGATCTACGACAGCTACGAGGATATGCTGCCAGCCCTGGTGCGGCGCAGCGAGGCTCACGCCCAGCGGGTGGTCGTCGCTGGCATGCGGGTATCGTCGGATACGATTCTTATGCAAGGCGAAGGAGATGATGACACCCTTCGCCACGAACTGACCCACATCGTGACCCACGTGGCGGGCGAGGGCCCCTACGGCTCCTTGCCCGCCTGGCTGGACGAGGGCACCGCCATGTACGGCCAGTCGGAGCCCGGCGAGGGCTACACCTCAGCCCTGGACAGGGCCGTGGAGCGCGATAGTCTCCTCTCCGTTCGCTCGATGACCGCTCCCACCGGTGATGCCAGCAAGGTGACCCTCTTCTACGGCCAGGCCTGGAGCCTGGTGGACTTCCTGATCGAGACCTACGGGTCGGCGAAGCTCGCCGAGCTATACGCTGTCTTCAAGGAGGGGAGCACCGTCGACAAGGCTCTCCTGAAGGTCTACGGCTTCGACCAGGGCGGCCTGGAGGACGCCTGGCGGGCGAGTCTGGACCTGCCCCCGCGCGAGGGTCCCACCCCTGCCGCAGAGCAGGAGTCGGAGGTGCAGCCCACGCCCGCGGAGCAGACGGGCGAGGGGGAAGAGGCTGGTGAGGACGAGTTTCCCTGGGGCACGGCGGTGGGCCTGGCGGTCACTGGAGCGGCCCTGGCGGGCGTGAGCCTTCTGGGCGTGGGCGTGGTGGCCGCCCGTCTGCGCAGGCGCTAGGGCAGGATAATCTTGCCGCCGCCAGCGGTGGCGCTGGGCTCGGATATCGGAGTGACCGGCCCCGTCTCTGGGGCCGCGGTCGCCTCCGTCAGAGGCACCGGCTGGAGCACCCCCTCGATCATGTCCATCAGGACGTCGTCGCCCACGGCGCCGGAGAAACGGGTCTTGTCTTCGATGATGGTGGTGGGGACGGTGCGCACCTGGTGGCGCTGGCTCAGCTCGGGGAATTCGTTTGCCTCAATGACCTCGGCCCTGATGCGAGGGCTCTCCAGAGCCACCTGGTAGGCGAGGCGGGCCATCTGGGGGGAGTGGGGGCAGGCCGGCGTCACGAACACCTGCACGCGCACGTCCTTCTTCAGCTTGCGCAGCCTCCTGCGTGTTTCGTCGCTCAGATAGCTGATGCCGCGCGAAATGTCCACGATGGTCTCGACCAGGGTGACGAACTCGTAGCCGCCGGGGAGGCCGTAGTACTTCAGCCAGCGCTCATCGCCGCCGTGGAGGACGATGGCCGGTATCCTCTCCACCCGGTACTGAGCGACCGCCTCCTTGTCAACCTCGAAGATGTGCTGGCGCAGGCTGATCCCGTCGGTGAGGGCAGCGAGCTCCTGCAGCATCTGGCGGGTGGGCTTGCAGTACTGGCAGGGCTGGCGGCCGGGGATGACCAGTGAGGTCTCCTTCTCGGTGAAGAAATCGATTCTGACGCGCCTGACCAGCTCGCGGCTGAACTTCTCTCGCAGAAACTCCTGCTCCCTAAGGGGTATCAACGGGCTCCCCCTGGCGCGTCTTGCGCCAGACGAGGTAGAGGCGCTGAAGGGCGGTGAGATTGGCCAGCACAGCCAGGATCCAGAGGGCGATCCTCACCTGGTCTATCATGGAACCGACGCCGATGACGATCACCCTCTCGGCGCGGGTGAAGAGCCCTTCCTTTATCGGGATCCCCAGGATCTCGGCGCGAGCCCTGATGTAGCTCACCAGCATGGAGCCGGCCAGGGCGGCGAAGATCAGGAGCGACTCCTCGCGGGCATCACGGTCGGCGTAGTAGTAGAGGAGGCCGAAGAGGACGGCTGCCTCCGAGACGCGGTCCATTACGGAGTCGAAGACGGCCCCGAAGCGGGTGACCTGGCCGGTGGCTCGGGCCAGGGCGCCATCGAGGACAT
>JAIVWR010000116.1:0-4491 GCA_048636435.1 Acidobacteriota bacterium
CGCGGCGGAGGATGTCGACGAGGCGGGCGGAAATCAGCGGCGCCGGCCCCGCCGGCTTGAGGATGACCGTGTTGCCGGCCACGAGCGCCGCCGTCGTCATGCCGCAGGGGATGGCCAGCGGGAAATTCCAGGGGGAGATGATGGCCGCCACGCCGCGGGGCTGATAGCGATAGTCGTTGTACTCTCCCGGCAGGGAGAGCAACTCCTTGGGGCTGGCCAGGGCGAGCGCCTCGCGCGCGTAGTACTCCAGGTGGTCGATGGCCTCGTCAAGGTCGCCGTCGGCCTCCTGCCAGGGCTTGGCCTCTTCCAGGATCTCGATGGCGGTCAGGTCATGGCGCTCGCGCCGCATGATGGCCGCCGCGTCGAACAAGACCTGCGCCCGCTCCCTTGCCGGTCGGTCTCGCCAGTCGGGGAACGCTTGCCTGGCGGCTTCAATCGCTTGGCGCGTGAGATCGACGTCCGCCAGTCCCACATCGCAGATGACCTCGTCCGGGCGGGCCGGGTTCACGCTCGGCTGGCGCTCCGCTGTTTCGACGTGCTCGCCGGCCACAAGCGGGCCGCAGGTCTCGGGAAGGCGCGCCCTGAGCTGTTCGATGGCAGCGGCGAGGTCCTGCCGGCCGCGCGCTGTGTGGAAGGGCGTGTCGGGCACGTTGCGGAAGGGGCCGGGGACGTCGGTGGGCCGGATGCGAGGGATCGTCGCCGAGGGTGGTCCTGCGGGCGGCGTCACGTCGGGCGCGGCCAGCAACTCGGAGATGGGGGCCCTCTCCTCGAACATCTCGAAGAGCCAGGACTGGCTGGACGCATTCTCGAGCAGGCGCCGCACCAGGTAGCCCATGCCGGGGATGAGCTCACCCACCGGCGTGTAGATGCGGAGTCGCTCGTGGGCGGCGATGGCCGCCTGTAGCGCCTCCGCCATCCCGTACAAGAGCTGGAACTCGAGGGCGCGCGGCGGCAACCCCCGCTGGCGCGCGGACACGATGGCGTGGGCGATGGAGCGTGCATTGTGCGTGCCGAACGCCGGGAGCAGGTGGGGGTACGCGTCGAGGAGGACCTCCGTGCAGCGCTCGAAGTTCGCGTCCGTCTCCGCCTTGCTCTCGAACACCACGATGGGCCAGCCGTGCTGGGCGTTGACGATCCGCTCCTCATCCCAGTAGGCTCCCTTGACCAGCCGGATCGTGATGGGAGCGCCGCGGTCTCTCGCGAACTCCGCCAGGCCGCGGAGGTCGTCGACGGTGTCAAAGAGGTAGGTCTGCAGGGCCACGCCGACATGCGGATAGCTGGCGAACTCGGGCTCCGACAGCAGCTCGCGGAGGATGCGCAGGGTCAGGTCCTTGTGCTCGTACTGCTCCATGTCTACGTTGACGAAGGCTCCCGCCTCGACGGCGCGGCGCATGATCGGGCGGATGCGTTCGCGAACGCGCTCGGTGCTGTCGTCCGGCGCGGTGGAGCTGAACTGCGAGTAGAGCGACGTTAGCTTGATGGAGACGTTGAGGCGGGGGACAGCGCCCCACGGCGCCTCGTCGAGGGCGGGGTTGGCGGGCCAGCCGCGCACAACCCGGTCGAGGGTATCGAGGAGCTCGAGATAGCGGGCCTGGTACTCGTCTGCCTCGGCCTCGCTCACCGTGGCCTCTCCCAGCAGGTCTAGCGAGAAGCCGAGGCCGTCGGCGTGCAGTTTCTCCAGGACAGGCACGGCTTCCCGCGCCGTGCGACCGGCTATGAAGCGCTGACCCACTTCGAGGACGCTGCGCTGCACGAGACGAACGAGGGCCGGGCGGGCCAGCGCGCTGGAGGTGAGGGCGGTAGCGAGGCGGCGGGGCAAGAGGCTGAGCTCCTCGCCGCCGAAGTAGTCGCGGAAGTGGCTGGCCACCGCCTCCTCGTCCTGGAGCATGGGAAACACGTCGACGAAGCGCAGGACCTGGGTCTTGAGCGCTTCGTCGGACACGGCACGACGGAGGAGCTGCTCGTACCACCACTCGCCCTCCCAGAGGTGGGGGCGATGGCGGTCCATCACCTCGATCAGGTCGCGTCCCAGACTGAAGATCTCTTGCTCGGTCTCGTGGCTGGTCATCGCTTTGCTTCACCCAGACATCGGTGTCGGATGTGGACTCCCTTCACTTGGGCCGATTATACACTGGCTTCCTGTGAGGCGCGATTCTGCCGGCGCCAGCGAGAGGTCGCGGGGGGCGAAGGAGCCAAGGAGAGGACGAGAGGAAGGCAAGGCCGGGCTCAGAGCTGGCTATCGGCCGGGGAGCGCTCTACATGGCTCCAGCTACGAGGGCCGCCACCACGACGGTGGTCAGGAACAGGACAGCCCAGCCGGCGATGGCGGTGACGATGGCTCTGCCGGTGTCGAAGTCCAGGGCCTGCCTTATCGCCACGACCGTGGTAAGAAACGTCCAGATGAGAACGACGATGGCGAGCAGCAGGCCGATGACGGGAATGAAGGCCAAGACCAACAGCACGCGCGGCGAGCTGGCGAATCCCAGGGTGCGCAAAAGCTGGCCCCAGGTGGCCGAGGTCTGGGGGCCGGCCAGTACCCTGGTTCCTATCCAGTAGCAGACGTAGGCGTAGGCAGCCCAGCCGACAAGGGCTGCGATGACGCCGACGATCAGCCCCGTGAGGCCCGCGCCCAGGCCGCCAATGCCAGCGGCCACGCTGGCGATCACCACTACCCAGAAAGCCTGGACGGTGGCCGATTGGTCGTGCTCAACCTCCTCGTAGACAGCGTTCTCAAGCTTTGCCGCCCGAATCATGCGGTCGATCATTGTCGACCCGCTGGTGGCTGTGGTAGACATGTGCTTCAACCTCCCGCTGTGTTGGCTATCTGCGGTTTCGTCAGTAAGACGCTCGCCGGGGCCAAGTGTTTCGCCGTCATTCCGGCAGGACGAACGGCTCCACCTGCCCTGGTTGCGGGGGCAGCGGAGCGTGTGACATAGTGGCCATGTGGAACAGAATATCTTGGTGACCTGCTTCGGTCTAGGCTCCTCGGCCCCGCTGAGCTAGGATGCTGGTTCAGCATAAGTGGCTGGTCCTGGGGGCGGCGGTCTTCGGCCTGTTCATGGCCATCCTCGACGCCTCCATCGTCAACATAGCTATCCCTACTATCCAGCGCGATCTTGACACCGAGATCGAGACCGTCAGTTGGGTGATGAACGCCTACAACCTGGTGTTCGCGGTGCTGCTGATCCCGGCTGGCCGCCTGGCAGACAGGTTCGGCCGGAAAAGGCTCTTCTTGCTCGGCATCGGCATCTTTGCGCTTTGCTCGCTGGGTGCGGGCCTGTCGGGGCGGATCGAGGTGCTGATCGCGTGGCGCGCCGCTCAGGCGATCGGCGCAGCGATCATGGTGCCGGTGAGTCTGGCCATCGTCACTCTAGTCTTTCCAGCGCACCAGCGCGGCCTGGCACTGGGCATATGGGGCGCCATGGCGGGAGTGGCGGGAGCGGTGGGCCCCACGCTCGGCGGGGTGCTCACCGAATACGTGGGCTGGCAGTGGATCTTCCTTATCAACGTTCCGGTCGGGCTGGTGGCAGTGCTGGCGGGCCTCGTCATCATCCGGGAGTCCAGGGACCCCGAGGCGATGCCGGGCATAGACCTACCGGGGACGGCCCTGCTCTCCATCACGCTGTTCTCACTCACGCTCGCGCTCATCCGCGGTCAAGAGGTCGGATGGTCCTCGCTCTTTATCACCGGTCTGCTTGCCACATCGGCAGTGTCCGGGGTGCTCTTCGTTCTGGTGGAGAGTATCGTCAGCCACCCAATAGTTGACCTGCGTATGCTACGTGACAGGACATTCTCCACCGCCAGCGTGATGATCCTGTTGTTTGGGCTCGGCTTCTTCGGCGCGTTGTTCTTTGTCATCCAGTACCTGCAGGTCGTGGAGGGCTACTCGACGCTGAAGGCGGCGTTCGCGATTACGCCGTTCTCGGCATCCATCATGCTTACGGGGCCGGTGGCGGGACGTCTGACGGACCGCTTCGGGCCGCGCCCTCTGGTGGTAGCGGGGGTGCTCTGCTTCGGGGGCGCCCTGTTCTTCGCTTCGCGTCTGACAGGCGGAGTGCCATATCCGCAGATAGCGTGGCGGCTCGTAATGGCTGGTGTTGGAGCGGGCCTGACTTTCGCGCCCGTGACCAGCGCTGTGATGGGTTCCGTGGCAGGCGGAAGGGCAGGCGTGGGCGCGGGAGTGTTCAATACGGCCAGACAGGTAGGGTTCACCCTGGGGCTGGCCATTCTGGTAGCGGTCTTCGTGGGGGCTCTACCCGCGCGCATGGCGGAGGCCCAGGAGCAGGCGGTGACCCTGGTCGAGCAATCGGAGCTGCCAGCGCCCGTCAAGCAGGGCATCATCGAAGGGATGCGCAGCGCCCCGCCGGAGGAGATGGAGCAGGCGGTGCGGTCGGGCACAAAGCCGACCTTCGACCTTTACGAACAGGTGAAGCAAACTGTCGGGCCGGAACTGGCCGATCCTCTGCGGCCAACCCTTGACGAGCTTTCGAG
>JAIVWR010000117.1:0-4430 GCA_048636435.1 Acidobacteriota bacterium
GGATGGGCCCGCCGCCGCACAACTTCGTCCTGGAGCAGATGATGGACATCGCCGCGCGCGACCTGGGCATCGACCCCGCGGAAATGCGGCGCAGAAATTACATCCCGCCCGACCAGTTTCCCTACACGATTCCGAGCGGGAACGAGTCCGACAGCGGCGAATACGAGGCGGCGCTCGACAAGGTGCGGAACCGACTGGCCGAGCTCCAGGCTGCTGCACGGGAGGGACGCCAGCGACGCTCGGCCGCCGCCGGGGCTGAGGTCGCGGCGAAGCTCCCCGCGCTGGCTCAGGCCTTCGCGGCGAAGGTGGACGGCCCTGTGGTCGGCCTCGTCACGGTCCCCGGCGGCGCCGCGCCGCTTGTGGGGGTGTACCTGGAAGGACCCTTCGTCAACCCAAAGCGAAAGGCGGCCTTCCCGCCGGAGGGCTTGCGGCCGCCGGACGTGAGCGAACTCCTGGCCCACGTCAGGACAGCTCGGGGCCGTCTGAAGCTCATCGCCCTGGCGCCGGAGCTGGCCGGCGCCCGCGAGCTGATAGCCGCAGCCAGGGACCAGGGCCTGGTGGTAAGCATCGGTCACAGCGATGCCACCTATGAGGAGGCCCTGGAGGCCATCTCCCTGGGCATCACCCAGGCCACCCATTGCTTCAACGCTATGCGTCCCTTCCATCATCGCGACCCCGGCTGCCTGGCGGCCATTCTCGCCTCGCCTCAGGTGGCCGCTGAGCTAATCGCCGACGGGGTTCACGTCCATCCTGGGGCTATGGCCCTTCTCCTGCGAGCCAAAGGCTCCCAGAGGACGATCCTGGTGACCGATGGCGTGGCCCCGGCCGGCCTCGGTCCGGGGACGTACTCGCTGGCCGGACGGCAGATCGAGGTGACGGGTGGGGTGGCCACTCTAGCCGACGGCACCCTCGCCGGCAGCGTCAGCACCATGGATCAGATGCTGCGAAACCTGGTGCGGCTGGGCCTGGCCTCGCTTCAGGAGGCCCTGCGGATGGCCTCCCTCAATCCCGCCGCAGCCCTTGGCTTGGAGGGTGGCAAAGGACGCATCGCCCCCGGCTTCGACGCCGACCTGGTGGCCCTGGATGAGGGTCTGGAGGTGGCCATGACCTTCGTGGGCGGGGAATTGGCCTTCTGCCGGCCGAAAGGCCCAGCCGCCTAGGCGGCCTCTCCCTGGCTCTCCCGCGCCTGTTCGATCGCTCTCCCAAGCGCCACTGTAATGACGGCGGCTGCTGTGCGTCTTTCTTGGCAGAGGAGATAGCGCGGGTATGGCAACCGAAAGCTCGGTGCAAGAGGCGGTACGGGTGCAGTCGGAGGGGGGCTCAGCAGGGGAGCAAACATTCGGCCCTCCCCCGCGGCCGTCCCTCTTGCTCTTGGCCAACGCCATTCTAGGCGTGGCGGTCATAGTGGTGGTATTCATCGCCCACCTCCAGCGGGAGTACACCGTGGGGTTCCTCACCGCTGTTTCGGCCGTTGCCGCCCTGGAGATATTGGGGTTTGCCGCTGTCTACGTGTCTCGAAGAGGGCTCGAAGAATCGCAGCGGCGATATCAAGCGCGGCTGTTCATTCGCAACCTGGAACTGCAGGACATGGCCATGCGGGACGACCTGACCCAGCTCTTCAACCGCCGCTATTTCTACAGTCGCCTGGAGCGAGAGCTGGAACAAGCGCGCAACTTTCAGCGGCCCCTGGCGGTGGTGGTGCTGGACGTCGATCGTCTCAAAGAGGTCAACGACACCTACGGCCACAAGTCTGGCGATCTGCTCCTGGCCACCTTGGGCAGACTACTGGTGCAGCATACTCGCACCTGCGACCTGCCTGCCCGCATCGGCGGTGACGAGTTCGGTATAGTCATGCCCGAGACGGATAAGTCGGCAGCCTTCGCCGTGGCCAACCGCCTGCGGCGGTCTCTGGAATCAGCGTCGGTGTTTGAGGAGGGCGGCAAACGGCTCAAGCTAAACATATCGCTGGGGGTGTCCGGCTATCCTTGGGGCGGCGACGATGTCGACGCCATAGTGCAGTGGGCAGACACCTATATGTACGCTGCCAAGACTGTCGGCCGGGGCGAGGCCAAAGCTTCTCCCCCCACGTCTCACCGCACCGGCAAGCGCCCGCGGGCGAGTTCTCGCTCAGCCCCCGAGGATGCCGCCCATAAACTGTAACCGATAGCAGACTTGGGCGTCTTACCTTCTGAAGGTAGGAAGGGGAAGGCCAGGAACTTTTCTTATGCAGGACACGCAACAGGAAACTGCCAGCGTGCCGAGTGCCGATATCATTGCTAGGCGGGCCGAGCGTGATGGTGCGCCGGCCACCGATCTGGGGCGCTTGCGCTGGGCGCTGCGCATCGCTGGAGCGATATTCGCTCTTATTGGTGGTGCCACACTATCGCTGGCGCACGTTTCTGATCTGGGCTGGGAGTTCCACGCCATCAACGGCCTTATCTTCGTGGGCGTTATGCTGATGGCCTATGCGTTAGCCGCCATCTCCCGCAAATCGCATGTGCAGTTGGAGCGGCGCTACCGCGCGCGCCTGTTCATTCGCAACCTGGAGCTACAGGACATGGCCATGCGGGACGATCTGACTCAGCTCTTCAACCGGCGTTACTTCTTCGAGCGCTTGCGGCGAGAGCTTGACCGGGCCCGCAGTCTGCAAAGCCCCTTGGCCATCCTGGTGCTGGACGTCGACCGGCTCAAGAGCGTCAACGACACCTACGGCCACAAGGCGGGCGACATGGTGCTGATCAACCTGGCCAAACTGCTGGTGAAGTGCACTCGCACCAGCGACATCCCCGCTCGCCTGGGTGGCGATGAGTTCGGCGTGGTAATGCCAGAGACGGATAAGGACGGGGCTTTTGCCGTGGCCAAGCGGCTCCAGCGAGCCTTGGACGTTACCCCTGTCTACGAGCAGGACGGTGATTCCCTCAAGATGAGCGTATCCTTGGGGGTGTCAGGCTTTCCCTGGGGCGGCGATACCGTGGATGAGGTGGTCCAGTGGGCAGATACGCACATGTATGCTGCCAAGACTTCCCGCAAGAACAACACTGTCCCCTTGTCCAACGCCCGCGAACGCTCGCGGAAATAGAGTCTAGGCACGGGAAAAGGCTCCATCCGCCCAGCATGGGGGTGGGGCAATGAGGCCCGGATCGATCAAGGCACGGGTCCTAGGACAGGATGGCTTCGGCTCAGGAGCAGGGCCTAAGAGCGTTTGGCGGTGGCTGACGGACCACGCCTTCGTCTGGCAGTTCACCCTCCAGTTCACCCTGGTGTTCGCCCTGCTCAGCGTGGTGCTGGTGAGCCTCACCGGCCTTGGCCTCAGTACTTACCTGGCTAACTCCATCAAGGACGGCGAGATCGATGATGCGGTCGAGCAGGCCGAGGAGCACGTCTCTCGCCTCGTCATGGCCCACCTATCGCCCGAACAGGCTGTCACACCCCTGACGGGAGGGCAGTACGCTGAGTTCGATAGCTTCGTCCAGAGTGAAATCGTCTCGGCCGACACGATTCGGGTGAGGCTCTGGGGGCAGGACGGTATCCTGCTGTATTCATCGGACAGCCCGGGGCAGATTGGGCAGAACTTTTCCCTTGACCAGAGGCTAGCGGCTGCCTTCAGCGGCAGCGCTGCCTCCCAGGTGGCGGACAGCCCAGATGATCTGGGGGGTCCTGCCAGCGTGGGCTCCGGCTCGGTGCTGGCGGTGTATGCTCCCCTGGCCTTTGAAGGTGAGGCCGATGTGGCGGCCGCGGTGGAGATACACCAGGCCTACGGCCCCATCGCCGACCGTATCGAGAGTTCTCAGACGGTCGTCTATGTGGCGGTGGCTGGGGCCTTGGGCTTTCTGTATGCGGTCCTTTTGGCCATCGTCGGGCGGGGCTCTGCCGTCATGAGCAACCAAAGATGGCAGATGATGTTTCGTAGCCAGGAGCTGAAGCGCAGCCACGATTCGCTGCTGCAGGTGCTGTCCGCCGCCCTGGACCTGCGGGATCAGGCGACCAAAGGCCATACCCTGCGGCTGGCGCGTCTGGCCCTGGCCATAGGGGGTGAGCTTGGCTTCTCTGATGAGGAGCTGAGCCACCTGGAGCAGGCGGCTATGCTTCACGATATGACCAAGTTGGAGTTGCCGAAGGCGATTCTAGACAAGGCTGGCCCGCTCACCGACGACGAGTGGCAGAAGATCCAGAGACATCCGGAGGTGGGCTACGAGATGGTGAGGAACGCCCCCTTCCTTCGGGAGGCAGGGCAGATCATTCTTTGCCACCACGAGCGCTACGACGGTGGCGGCTATCCTCGTGGCCTCAGGGGTGAGGAGATACCCCTGGCGGCGCGCGCATTCGCCGTGGCCGATACGTACGATGCCATGACCTCCGACAGGCCCTATCGCAAGGCAGTGTCCCATGCCACCGCCGTGAGGGAGATCAAGGGGAGTGCCGGCACACAG
>JAIVWR010000118.1:0-4427 GCA_048636435.1 Acidobacteriota bacterium
GCCTCCACCAAGGCGTTCACCACCCAGCTGGTGGCCGTAGTACTCCTTGCACTCGCCCTCCGCAGTGCGCGGGGGCTCAAGGACGAAACCGACCGCCTGCTGATCGGCGAGCTCCAGCGGTTGCCGTTGGCGGTGGAGCAGGTGCTCGCGATGGATCGCGAGTTGTACCGCCGGGGAACCGAGATGCTGGGCGACGCCCCCGACTCGCTCTATCTGGGCCGGGGCATCCTCTACCCAATCGCGCTCGAAGGCGCCCTCAAGCTCAAGGAGAGCTCCGAGCTCCATGCCGAGGGCTATCCGGCGGGAGAGATGAAGCACGGGCCCATCGCCCTCATCGATGAGGAGATGCCCGTGGTAGCGATCGCCCTGCGGGACGAGCTCTACGACAAGATGACGAGCAACATCGAGCAGGTGAAGGCGCGGGAAGGGACGGTCATCGCCATCGCCAGCGAAGGAGATGAAGAACTGGCCAAGAAGGTCGACCATGTCATTCACCTGCCTCAGACTTCGCCTCTGCTCATGCCCATCCTGGCCGCCATCCCTCTCCAGTTCTTCGCCTATCACATCGCTGTTCGCCGCGGCTGCGATGTGGACCAGCCGCGCAACCTGGCCAAGACCGTCACGGTGGAATAAGCACAGGAGCGCAATTGCCGCCAAACTTGGGCCACTGCAAGCGTAACAAAGGGCTTCTCCGATCGTCTTTCGTATACGCAGCTATAGAATAGCCTGGACTGTCTCTGGACAGGCTGGAGGGGCATGCATATAATATGCGGTAGCCCCCGAAACGGCGAGGATACAGCCTGAAGGCGCAAGGAGGCGAGCTAAATGAGGGCTAACGAGCGAGAGGTGCTATGGTTCACGGAGGTTGGCAAACAAGACACACCCCTGGTAGGTGGAAAGGGAGCCAACCTGGGGGAGATAACCCAAGCGCAGATCCCGGTGCCCCCGGGATTTATTGTTACTGCCCCCACCTATAGCCGGTTCCTTGAGCAATCCGGTCTTCGCCCCGCCATCGAGAAGCTCCTGTCCCCTCTGGACTATAACGATAGCGTTCGGCTTCAGGAGGTCTCTGAGGAGATAAAATCCCTCATATGCAGCGCTCCTGTGCCTCAGCAGATCGCGACTGAGATCAAGAAAGCCTATCGCCAGTTGGGCGGCGGCCCGGTAGCTGTACGCAGCTCGGCCACCGCCGAGGACCTCGCCGACGCCTCCTTCGCTGGCCAGCAGAGCACCTTCTTGAACGTGGTGGGTGAGGATGAAGTGGTGGATGCCGTGCGTGCCTGTTGGGCCTCCCTCTTCGAGGCGCGGGCTATCTTCTACCGCGTCGACAAGGGGTTCGAGCACATGAAGGTGGCCATCGCTGTCCCCGTGCAGCGCATGGTGCAGTCCTCCCGCTCGGGGGTCATGTTCACCCTGGAGCCGGTCAGCGGCGATCGTTCCAAGATCACTATTGAGGCCGTGTTCGGTCTGGGCGAGGCCATCGTCTCAGGTGAGATCACGCCCGACCTCTACGTGCTCGACAAGGCCAGCCTGCGCATCCTGGAGAAGCGAGTGGTGAACCAGGAGCGCCAGTTTGTCAGGAATCCCGAGGCGGGTGCCGAGGACGGGAGCAACATCTGGCTCGCCGTCCCGGGCGAGCTACGCGAGCAGCAGAAGCTGAGCGATGAGCAGATCGTCGCGCTGGCCGCCATTGGCAAGCAGGTGGAGAAGCATTACGACTTCCCGCAGGACATCGAGTGGGCCGAGGACGAGGGCGAGCTGTACATCCTCCAGACGAGGCCGGTGACCGCCCTGGCGGTCGCCGAGGTGGAAGGGGAGGAGGCAGAGGAGACGGCGCCGCTGCTTGTCAGTGGCTCCCCGGCCAGCCCCGGCGCGGCCGTGGGGCCGGTGAAGATCGTCCTCAGTTCCTCTGAGATCAACCGGGTAAAGGAGGGCGACGTCCTGGTGGCAGAGATGACCACCCCCGACTTCGTGCCGGCCATGAAGCGCGCCGTGGCCATCGTCACCGACCGCGGCGGCCGCACCGCCCACGCCGCCATTATCAGCCGCGAGCTGGGCATCCCCTGCGTGGTGGGGGCGGCGGGAGCGACCACTACGTTGAGCGATGACCAGCTCGTGACCGTCGACGGCAGCCAGGGCAAGGTCTACGAGGGCCGCGCGGAGGCGCGGCTGGCCTGGGCTGCCCAGGAGAAGGCTCGCCAGGCGGCAATAGTGGCCGTCGAGACCCGCACCAAGCTCTACGTCAACCTGGCGGAGCCGGAGCTGGCGGAGGTCGTAGCCGCCCGCAACGTCGATGGTGTGGGGCTCCTGCGGGCCGAGTTCATGATTGCCCAGATCGGTGAGCACCCCCAACTGGCCATCGACGAGGGGCGGAGCGAGGAGTACATCGGTAAGCTCGCCGACAGCCTCCTCAAGTTTGCTAAGGCCTTCCATCCTCGGCCGGTCGTCTACCGCACCAACGACTTCAAGACCAACGAGTATCGCAGCCTGCGCGGCGGTGACAAGTATGAAGGGTTCGAAGAGAACCCCATGATCGGCTATCGGGGCGCCTCTCGCTACGTTCATGACATCGACATCTTCCGCCTGGAGTTGGAGGCCATCAAGCGGGTGCGGCAGGACTATCCCAACCTGTGGGTGATGATCCCCTTCGTGCGCACTCCCGCGGAGCTGGCCGGCGTGAGGGAGATCATGGTACGCGAGGGGCTGGCACCCTCCCAGGACTTCAAGCTGTGGATGATGGCCGAGGTGCCCTCCAACGCTCTCATCCTGGACAAGTTCCTCGATGTGGGCATCGACGGCATCTCCATCGGCTCCAACGACCTCACTCAGCTCGTCCTGGGGATCGACCGCGATAACGCCCGCTTCGCCACCGAGTTCGACGAGCGCAACGAGGCGGTGATGGTGGCTCTGGAGCAGCTCATCAAGACGGCCAAGGCGCGAGGCGTCACCGCGTCCATCTGCGGCCAGGCCCCATCCGACTACCCGGACCTGACCCAGAAGCTGGTGGAGTGGGGCATCACCTCCATCTCCGTCACCCCCGACGTCATCGATAAGACCCGCCAGATCATCGCCGACGCGGAGGCGAAGCTGGCCCAGCCGGCCAAGGTCTAGGCAGCCCCCGCGCCGCCGACTAGTCACGGGCCTAGATTAGCCCCGCGCAGAGCGCATATTGGCGCTGGACTCTCCGCGCGTGGGGCAAACACTTTACGTCCACTAACAAAGACGTTACCCTAGGTGTATACTTTCCCTGATACACGTGGGATCGCTCCTGAGCCATATCTGAAGCATTGGGGATTCATTCGCACACCCAAAGGGGGTTGCTATGTGCGTCTGGTGTGAACGCTACGGCGAAGGCCACGAGCGCTGGTACCTCAACCCCGCCAACTACGCTCGTCGCCTGTACAAGGTCCGCAAGGACGAACCGCAGGCTGCCGGTGCCGAGGGCAACCCACAGGCGGCCGGCGGCATGGCCTCGATGGGACGCGCGTTCCTGGAGGCGCGCGAACGGGGCGACCTGGAAACAGTGGAGAGGATGAAGAAACAGGCTCATGACATCGCCTGGAGCATCCACTTCGGCCAGGTCATCACCGAAGAGGAACTGGAGCAGGTCCTGGACATTATCTACCCCATCGGCCTCATGACCTGCGCCTGCCGCCGCTCCATGCGGGGCCTGCCCGACGAGGAGAACTTCACCTGCATGGGCATGGGCCCCGGCATGTACAAGTGGGAGCGCTGGCCGGACACCTATCGTGGCGGCGTCCACTTCCTGACTCCAGACGAGGCCAAGCAGGTTCTCAGTACCCTCAGGAGCCGCGGTCTGGTGCACACCTTGTTCACCTTCGGCACCCCCTACCTGGCCGGCCTGTGCAATTGCGACTACCCCGACTGCGCCGCCATCCGTACGGCCGTTGACGTGGATGTCAAGGTCCTGTGGAAGGGCCACTACATAGCGGAGGTGGACCCCGACTTGTGCAACGGCTGCGGCCTCTGTGTGCGCCGCTGCCAGTTCAAGGCCCTGAGCTTCAGCCCCAGCACCCTCAAGGCCAACATCGACCCCCTCCAGTGCTATGGCTGCGGCCTCTGCCGGGACGTCTGCAAGCCCGATGCCATAAGCCTGGTCGACCGGGCAACCCTGCCTGTCCTGGCCGAGGTCTGGTAGGAGGAATAGCGATATGCTTCCCACGATCGTTGTTGACGACGCGAAGTGCCCCGACCCTCTGGCCTGCCGCAAGTGCTTGCTTGTCTGCCCCACGCGCGTCCTGGGTCTGGGCACCGATGTGGGCCCTCAGAAACATCGGCAGATCGACCCTGAGCACTTCATCGTCAGGGGTGTGCGTGAGCAGTTCTGCACCGTCTGCATGAAGTGCGTGGAAGTCTGTCCCAACGGGGCCATCCAGGTAACCGTGGAGGGGGGTGTGCCAGCATGA
>JAIVWR010000119.1:0-4377 GCA_048636435.1 Acidobacteriota bacterium
GGCTCACGACCACGCTGACCCTGGGCGGCTCCCCCTCCCCAGCTTCCTCCTCTTCCTGGCAGGCTGTGAGGAGGACGCTGGCCATTAGAGCCGTCGCTGCAAGAGGGAGCGTAAACAGCCAGAGAGCTCGGCTACTGATACTCGGCCTCATGGTTCGTCAAGCAAATGCTTCTAGGCGCTGTCGTTACGGCAGGCGGCGCAGCGGCCAAAGAACTCCAGCCAGTGGCCCTCGATCTCGTAGCCGGTGGTGCGGGCCAGGTCGCTGAGCACCTCGGGGTCGATACAGGCATCCAGCTCTTGAACACTGGCGCAAGAGACGCATACCAGGTGGTGATGGTGGTCCTGGCGGTGGCTGACCCGATAACGAAGGCTGGCATCGTCCAGGAGGACGCGGCAAAGCACGTCCATCTCCGACAAGAGCTTCATGGTGCGGAAGACGGTGGCCCGCCCTACCTCTGGCACCCGGCTCAGGATGTCGTCCACGCTGAAATGGCCGCTACGATCAAGCACCGCCTCCACCACCGCCAGACGCGATGGAGTGACGCGATGTCCTTGCTCCTCCAGTCGTTGCACCACTGATTCCAGGTTGTACATGGCGGGCCTAATTGAGACTTGGTATCAATAAGCTACACGAGGGGGGCAGCTTTGTCAAGACAGGCCTGGACTTGGAGAGGCAAGCGGGGGAATGAGCTCGCTGGGTGGGCTTAATGTTGTGTTAGATGAAGTCTTCTTGCTGCCGCCGACGTTATAAAGGGATGGAAGTCTGTCTCTGGTCATAGTACTCTTTGTAGCGGGAGGAGGAGTGTGTGCTGATGCGGCTGCTCGCGATATTGTCTGCTATCTTCGCTGTCGTTGCCGTTATGGCTGTGGCCTGCGGGGACGACGGTGCTGGGCCCACGCAAACGCCCTCACCGACCGCCAGCCCCGTGGCAGCTACGACCCCCGGCGGTGAGCGAACCCCTCTGACGACGGCCGAGATCGTCCGCCTGCTGAGGCCGTCGGTGGTTCATGTGCTCATCGAGGGGACAGCGTTCAGTGTCTTCGGCCAGCCGATCCCCACCGAGGGGGTTGGCACTGGGTTCATTATCGACGACGAGGGGCACATCGTTACCAACAACCACGTGGTGTTTATCAATGGTGAACGTCCTGCTCAAAAGATAACAGTGACCCTGAGCGACGGTCGCCAGTTCCAGGCGGACCTGGTGGGAGGAGACCGCCCCACCGACCTGGCGGTTCTGAAGATCGACGCCGAGAACCTGACGCCGGCCAGCCTGGGGGATACGGCCGAGCTCCAGGTGGGAGATGATGTGGTGGCCATCGGTCATGCTCTGGACCTGCCGGGCGGCCCCACAGTCACGCGTGGGGTGGTAAGCGCTAAGGAGCGCTTGATCCAGGAGGACCCCTTCATGATCCCTGGGGCCATCCAGACCGATGCTCCCATCAACCCCGGCAACAGCGGCGGGCCGCTGGTGAACAAGTACGGGGAGGTGGTCGGCATCACCACACAGGTCATTCGCGGCACAGCCGAGGGGATCGGCTTTGCCATCTCCATCGATACAGTCAAGCCCATAGTGGCGGAGCTTATCGACAAGGGACAGGTGGAGCGAGGTTACTTGGGGATAAACCTGATTAACATAACCCCGGGCATCGCCGAGGAGTTCGATCTGGCGGTTGACAGCGGCGTGGGAATCGGTTCTGTGCAGGACGGTTCTCCAGCCGACCGGGGCGGCCTCATAGCTGGTGATATCATCATTGGGGCGGCGGGTGAGGAGATCAAGAATAGCGGTGACCTGTTGAAGGTGCTGACTGAGCACCGGGCGGGGGAAACAGTGACCATCGAGTACTATCGTGACGGCGACCTGGAGGAAGCGGAGGTTACACTGGAGTAGCTAGCGGTCAGGACGGGTGGCCCAGGCCTGGGCTCGGAGAGGGACGCGCTAGCTTAATGGAGTCAAGCAGCGAACATATGTGTAGGGACCGTTCTGCATAGGGAGGGGCCTGTGGAACCAGTTGCCGGTCGGCGGGCTGCTGGCGCCCGACCAGGAGGGCCGCCGCTGACCCTGGCGGACGCCTGGGGGCGATTGCTGACGGTCAGGCAGCGGCCGGAGCGCATTGTCAGCCTGGTGCCCAGCCTCACCGAGGCGCTGTTCGCCTTTGGCCTGGAACAGGAGGTCGTGGGGGTGACGCGCTTCTGCGTGGAGCCCCGCCGGGGCGTGGCCGGCAAGACAAAGGTGGGCGGCACTAAAGCGCTGGATGTGGCAAAGATCAGGGCCCTTAAGCCTGACCTGGTGGTGGCCAGCGCCGAGGAGAATAGTCCTGGGGATGTGGCCCAACTGATCGACTACGGCTGTCCGGTGTTCGTCACTCTGGTCACCAGTGTTGAGAGCGCGATCGAGCTCCTGCGCCAGTTGGCAGCCATCACCGGCACCACTGCGGCCGCCCGGCCGATCATCCAGGGGGTCAAGGAGACCCTGGCCTTCGTGGAGGGCGCCGGTGCTGGCCGCGAGCCGGTGCGCGTCTTCTGCCCCATCTGGCGCAACCCCTACATGACCTGCGGCCGCGGGACATACATGCACGACGTCATCACTGTTTGTGGCGGCCGCAATGTCTTCGGCGAGCGACTGGAGTCCTACCCTCGGCTGGAGCTGGCCGAGATGGCGGCTCTGGACCCTCAGGTGATCCTTCTGCCCAACGAGCCCTATCGCTTCACCAAGCGGCACAAGGCCGACTTTAAGGCCTTCGCTGAGGTGGCGGCCGTCAAGAACGGACATATCTTCCTGATCGATGGCAAGGTGCTCACGTGGTACGGGCCGCGCATCGCCCAAAGCCTGAGCGAGGTGAAACGGCTGTTGGGCATCGCTCGCTCTCCAGAGGAGAGCTCAGAGCGCCCACCTTCATGATACGGGCGAGGGATGCATGGTAGGGCGAAGGCTTCTTCTGCTGGGCGGTCTGATGGTGGGTGCGGTGGCGGCCCTTTGGGCCTACGCCCGCTGGCTGGTCGGGTGCTGCGAGAACCTGGACCTGGCGGATGCTCCCAAACCCGGCGAGATGATTCGCCTGGATGACGCGGCCATCCACTATGTGGATAGGGGTCAGGGCCAGCCCCTTGTCCTCATCCACGGCCTGGGGGGCCGCATATACAACTTTCGCTACAACATCCCCGTCCTCTCGGAGCACCTGCGCGTGGTGGCCCTCGATCTGAAGGGCTTCGGCTACTCGGAGCGACCGGCCGCTGGCGACTACTCGCTGACGGCCCAGGCTCGGCTGGTGGGCGAGCTTATGGACCGCCTGGGCATCGCGCGGGCCGCCGTCCTGGGTCACTCGATGGGCGCGGCCATCGCCCTGCGACTGGCAGCCACCTGCCCCGAGAAGGTGGACAGGCTGATACTGGTGGGCAGCGCTCCCCCAAACGGGATGGTGCCGCGGTTTGCCGCCAGCCTGCCGCTGCGCCCGTTGCTCCGCCTGGGGACGGCCCTGGTCTTGCACCAGCCGCGTGTGCGCGAAAGAGTCCTGCGGCAGGGCTTCTACGACCCCGCTTTCCTCAGCCCGGAGATGCTGGAGGAGTTCCGCCGCTCGGCCCGGATTCGCGGTTCGACCAATGCCATCGCGAGCCTGCTGAGCGATGCCGCGCGCGATGAGCCCCTCGATCTCTCGCGGGTGAGCCAGCCGGTGCTCCTCCTCTGGGGCGAGGGCGACCGCTGGGCTGACCTCCGTCTGGCCCGCTGGCTGGCGGATGAACTGCCCGACGCTCGCCTGCAGGTCATCGACAGGGCGCGCCACATGGTGCTGGAGGAGCGGGCGGAGGAGGCCAACGAGGCTATCCTGGCTTTCCTGTCCGGCGGCTCGATTTGAGATGTGTGGTGTGGCAGGTGAGCAGATGGGGTATAATTATTTGGTAGACATCTGAAAACTGTCGGAGGTGAGCGGTGAATCACGCAAAGACGGTTTTGCTGCTGGGCCTGCTGGCGGGCCTGTTTTTGGGTCTGGGCTATCTGTTTGGCGGCGTGACCGGTCTCGTTGTTGCCTTCGGGTTTGCCCTGCTGATGAACCTCGGGACCTACTGGTTCTCCGACAAGCTGGCCCTGCGTATGGCTGGCGCCCATCAGGTGACGCCGGAGCAGGAGCCGCGTCTGCATCGCATGGTGGAGGACGTGGCCGGCATGGCCGGCCTGCCCAAGCCCAAGGTGTACGTTGTTCAGAACGATGCCCCCAACGCCTTTGCCACCGGCCGCAACCCCAAGCACTCGGCGGTGGCGGTAACTACGGGCATCACGCGCATACTGAACGAAGATGAGCTGAAGGGCGTGCTGGCCCACGAGATGGGGCACATCAAGAACCGCGACATTCTCATCAGCGCCATCGTGGCTACCGTCGCCA
>JAIVWR010000120.1:0-4367 GCA_048636435.1 Acidobacteriota bacterium
GACCCCCGTCCTGCCGCTGCCGGTCACGCCGTGCAGCAGAAAGACCGACGGCGAGCTGCCGTCGCCGGCCGCCGAACGCTCCAGAGCCTGAGCGATCTCTTCATAGGCCCCTTGCTGCTCTGCCGTCAGGACGGGCGGCTCTCGCTGAGGATACGACCTGGCCGCCAGAGGGTCGCGCTCCACCTCGACCTCCTCCAGCGCCACCAGCCCCCTCTCCACCAGCCCCTCCAGGCCAACGCTGGTGATGCGAGTGCGAGCGCGCAGTTGCGCCAACGGCACAAGCGGCCCCTCTTCGACCAGAGCCGTCAGGGCAGCCGCCAGCCGCCGCCCCCTCGCCGACTCGCCCAGCTCCTTGGCTCGCTTCCGGGCCTCCCTCGGTTTGACCAGCAGGCGTACGTGCCGCACCAGTTTGGGCTTCACTTTGGGGCGCGCCAACTCATAGGTTCGCTCCACCAGCTCGCGGCGCACCAGTTCCTCCACCGCCGCCGACAGGCCGCGCAGCTTCAGTTCCTTGCGCAGCTCTTCCAGCTCCACCTGGCCATGCCCAACCACCTGCTCCAGCACCTCCCTCTGACGAGGCGTCAGCTCCAGGGAGGGCACCTCCTCGGCCGAGACCAGCGGTCGCAGCAGGGTGAGGGGCTTGCGCCGAAAGCCCGGCGGAAGCATAGGGGCCAAGCAGTCGAACAGGGGGGCCAGGTAGTAGTCGCTGATCCAGCGGGCCAGGACGGTGTGATGAGGCAAGAGCAGCGGCCGCGACTCCATGGGGCCGATGATGTCGCGCGTTTCGGGGTAGGAGGGTTCCTCCGTCACCTCCAGCACCACCCCCTGGAGGGTGCGGTTGCCGAAGGGGACGTACACAGCCTGCCCCGCCGTCACCGCCAGGCCGGTGGGCAGAGAGTAAGTGAACGTGCGGCGATGGGGCGCAGTGGAGTTGACCGCTACTTCCGCGAAAGGCATAGCCGACCCATCCCAGGCCAATATATCACCGCCGGTTGGCAGATCAAAACGGGGGCTGTCATCACAGCCCCCGCGTTGTTCCTCTTTCGTCGGCGGAATTATTCGGCCTCGGCCTCCTTCTCCTCTTTTGCCTCCGCCTTCCGCCGCTCGCGAGGCGGCCTCCGTGCCTCCTTGATGCGAGCGGCCTTGCCCGTCAGGCCTCGCAGGTAGTACAGCTTGGCCCGGCGCACTCGCCCCCGCCGCGTTACCACCACCTTCTCCACCCGGGGCGAATGGATAAGGAATGTCCGCTCGACCCCCACGCCGTGGGCGATCCGCCGCACGGTGAAGCTCGAGCTGCTGCCCGCCCGGCGCCCGCGAATGACCACGCCCTCGAACACCTGCGTGCGCTGCCTCTCCCCTTCCACCACCTTGACACTCACCCGCACGCTGTCGCCGGGGTGGAACGCCTCGATTTCGGGTCGCTCCTTCAACTCTACCAATGATGTTAGATCTGTCATGACTACCCTCTAGTGAACTACGGGCTGGGTAGATTAGTCAATAGCCACTGCTTCTCTTCCTCCGTCAATTCGATGCGGGCCAGCAGGTCGGGCCGGCGCCGGGCCGTTCGCAGGAGGCTCTGCTGGCGACGCCAGCGGGCGATCTCCCCGTGATTACCCGATAGCAGCACCTCCGGCACGCTCATCCCCCGAAACTCAGCCGGCCGCGTGTACTGCGGATGCTCCAGCAGGCCCTGAGCGAACGAATCGTCGGCCGAGGACAGGGGCGAGCCGAGAGCGCCCGGGATCTGGCGCACCACGGCGTCCACAACCACCATGGCCGCCAGCTCACCCCCCGAGAGCACGTAATCGCCGATGCTGATCTCGTCGGTCGCCAGGTGCTCGTGCACGCGGGCGTCCACGCCCTCGTAATGCCCACATATGACGATGAGCCTCTCCTGGCGGGCCAGCTCCACCGCCACCTCCTGGTCGAAGAGCCTGCCCTGCGGGGTCAAGAGGACTACCGGCCCCCGCTCCGGCGCCTGACTCTGAACGTCGTCCACAGCGGCAAACAGCGGCTCCGGTTTCATCAGCATGCCCTGTCCGCCGCCGAAGGTGTAATCGTCCACCGTGCGATGCCTGTCGCTGGCGTAGTCACGGATGTCGTGAAGGAATATCTGGACGAGTCCCTTCTCCACCGCCCGCTTGACGATGCTCTCCTCGAAGGGGCCGCGGAACATGCCCGGAAAGATCGTGAGAATGTCGATGCGCATGACGCCTGCTATCCCTGCAACCGCTCCACGCCCTCGCCTGCCGCCAGGTGGTCGCCCGCCTCGCCCCGCACCATCTCCAGCGTATGGGACAGCACCGGCAGGAGGTAGGCCAGGTTCTGACGCACTCCCCGCTCGCTGCCCGGCAGGTTGATGATTAGGGTGCGACCGCGCACACCAACCACGGCCCGGCTGATCATTGCCATCGGCGTGTGCTTGAGCCCCTCCTGGCGCATAGCCTCAGCCATGCCCGGCACCAGCCGCTCGACTACCTCCAGGGTGGCCTCGGGGGTGACGTCTCGCGGCGCGAGGCCGGTGCCGCCGTTGGTAAGGATCAGACCCAGGTCTGCCTCATCGGCCCACTCCCGCAGACGAGAGGCGACAACCTCCTTCTCGTCGGGCACCACCTCATAGCGCTCCACCGTCGCCTCCAGAGAGGCCAGCATCTCGCGGATTGCCTGGCCGCTGGTATCGGCCCGCTCGCCGCGCGCTCCCTTATCGCTCACTGTTAGGATGCCAACCCGCAAGGCCATGATCATTCCCCCGGCCAAATTTTCTGAGATTCCCACAAATTCCCCTCAGTCCTACTTGACAGGAGATCAGTGAGTGGTAAGATGCCCATGAAGTGGGGAATTATGGGGCTTCGTCCCAATTCTGGGGCTTCCCCCTTTGTATTCTTCGCTCACCGATAATACCACAACCGTTGTTCTCGGGGGAAGCCTCCCTAACAGCGGGCCACAAGGAGACCTGGCATGGCGTTTCGGGGCACCTATGAGCACACCCTGGACGACCGCGGGCGCGTAGCCATTCCCGCCCGCTATCGCCATCTCTTCAGTGAGGGCGTGATCCTGGTGCAGGGCGAGGACGGCTGCGTCGAGGCGTACAACCCCCAGGACTTCGAAGTGAGCTCCGAGGCCTACACCGCCGAGCCCGTCGCCACCAGGCACGGCCGCCATCTTCGCCGCACCCGCTACGCCCCTGCCTTCGACGCCGAGCTCGACCGTCAGGGTCGAGTCGTCGTCCCGCCATTCCTGCGCCAGTGGGGCGACCTCAACGGGGGCGTCATCATATGCGGCCGTGAGGATTGCCTCGAGATATGGAATCCCCAGCGCTGGGCCCAGGAGATGGGCTGGCTGGGCCAGGCCAAGCCAGAGGAAGGCACGTAGCAGGCAGCAGGGCAGTGAGTACAACGATCCAGCCGACCGTAAGCCACACGCCGGTGATGGTGCAGGAAGTTCTGCAGGCTCTGGCGGTCCAGCCCGGCGGTCGCTACGTCGATTGCAGTGTAGGCGGGGGCGGCCACGCCGAAGCCATCCTCGATCTCGCTTCGCCGGGCGGCCTTCTTCTAGGCATCGACGCCGACCCCAGGGCCCTTCAGATAGCCCACAACCGCCTGGCCCGCTTCGGCGATGCTGTTCTGCTGGTGGAAGGAAACTTCCGCGACGTCCAGACCATCTGCCGCAGCCACGGCTTCGCCCCCGTGCACGGCATCCTCTTCGACCTGGGCCTCTCTTCCCTCCAACTGGCCGACGAAGGGCGCGGCTTCAGCTTCCAAGTGGAGGCCCCGCTTGACATGCGCTTCAGTCCCCAGCAGACCGTCACCGCGGCGGACATCGTCAACACCTACCCTCAGGAGGCCTTAGCCGACATCCTCTGGCGCTACGGGCAGGAGCCACACTCCCGCCGCGTCGCTCGCCGCATCGTCCGCGAACGGCCCCTGGAGACCACGACCCAGCTAGCCAAGGTGGTGGAGAAGTCCGTGGGGCGCGGCCACCGTCGCCTCCATCCTGCCACCCGCATCTTCCAGGCGCTGCGCATCGCCGTCAATCAAGAGCTCGAAAACCTGTCGGCCGCCCTAGAGGGAAGCCGCGACCTCCTGGGCTACGGAGGACGGCTGGTCGCCATCAGCTTCCACTCCCTGGAGGACGCCATCGTCAAGAACTTCTTCCGTCAGGAATCGCGCGACTGCATCTGCCCCCCGGACGTGCCGGTCTGCGTCTGCGACCACAAGGCCAGCCTCAAGCTGGTCACGCGCGGCGCTATCAGGCCCACACCGGACGAGGTGGCAGCCAACCCACGCAGCCGCAGCGGCCGCCTGCGGGTGGCGGAAAGACTCTAACATCATGGCAAGAGGGCATACGGCCGTCGCTGATGAGCGTCA
>JAIVWR010000121.1:0-4367 GCA_048636435.1 Acidobacteriota bacterium
CACCATAGCGGGCAAGATAGAGGCCCTCGCCTAGCACACGGCCCCAATCGAGAAGACGCTCGCGGCGCCCGGATTCTTCGCTCCGCTCAGAATGACGGTAGAGCATCTGTCACCCTGAGCGCAGCGAAGGGTCTGCGGCCCCCGCCTCTCCCTCCTCCTCCAGCCAGCGCTCGAACTCCGTCTCCGGGTCCTGCACCCCCAGCTCGTCGGCTGCCCGCCGGCGGGAGTGGATGCCCGCCGCCACCAGGCGCGCCTCGTCCTCCACCAGGCGGCTGCGGTCCTGAGGCAGCAGCGGCCCCCAGATGGCACGCGTCCGGTAGGGGGCGTAGGACACGCCCGTGTGCTGCTCCAGGATGCGCAGGATCATCTCGTTGCGCCGCTTGTAGGCCACGCTGCGCAGGAGCTGCTTGCGCTGCACCTTCTTGAGCAGCGGGTCCAGCTCCATCTGGAGCGCCACCCCCGATAGCCCCCCGCGGTTCTCCCCGAAGGCCGTGCGGGGCGATTCGCCCAGGTCGTGCAGCGTGCGGTACACCAGGTCGATGTAGTCGGCGTGCAGGCGGATGCCGCCCCCCTGGAGCAGGTCGAGCAGGTAGGCGCGCGCCTTCTCCGGCAGCTCCCATACCGCCCCCGGCTGCACGGCGATGTCCTCGGCCTCGGTGACGTTCTCCAGCACGGCAATCGGATTGCCGGAAAGCTCCAGGATCATCGAAAGCTGGGACATGGCCCGATTGAGCTCCCGCACCGACTCGCGGATGGCCGGGATGTCGGAGACGCCCCAGAACTTCTTGGGCTCCCGCAGGTTGGGGAAGATGACGAACGGGATGAAGCCGTAGGGGTTGGCCTTCGACTCCAGCAGGTCGTTGTCCAGCCACAGCTCGAACTCCTGCTCCGTCCACACCTCCACCACCGTCGACTCCCGCCGCCGCCCCGACGAAGTCGGGGAGGGCTGGATGCCGTACAGCATCTGCACCTCCTCCGCCGATAGCTGGTAGCGGCTGGCCACCCGCCACACGCGGGTCACGTCGTCGCCCAGCCACCAGACGTAGAGGCCCTGCACGTCCGGCGCTCCCACCCTCACCCGTCGCTCCAGGGGGTCCCAGGTCACCTTGAAGGCGGCGTCGCCCAGGATGGAGCAGTCGCTCTCCGTATCGAAGTCCAGTTGCTCCAGGTTGTTGGCCTCCACTACCTCCCGCAGGGCGGCCTCGGCCCGCCGGGCCGCCTCACCGGCCTCGGGCGAGCCGTCCACAGGGTCGACGGCGAACTTGAGGCCGCTCATCACGTAGGAGGCCGTCTTGTCGATGACGGTCTTGGCGTAGTTGAAGATGAGGCGGCGCTCGCGGCGGCGGGCCGGCTCTGGCCACTGCGCTCCCTGATAGAAATCCAGGTTGTCGCGGTAGGCCTTCAGCCGCCCCAGGTCCAGGCGAGCGAGCTGCTGGGGAAAGGTTAGCGTGTTGGTGGTTGAACTCCTCATGGTCTCCCCCTTCTCAGAATGCGAAACACAGTGCGGCGGGAGACGCCGTAGCGCTGGGCCAGCGTGTCCACCGGCAGGCCCTGGCGTCGCCGCAGGTGGAGGATCTCCCGGTCGCGGCTCACGTTGAAGATCGCCCGAACTCCCCCCGGCTTGTCGTAGCGGCAGCGGGGCAGGGGGCAGGTCAGGCAAGAGGCGTAGAGGTCGCACCCTTCATCCCGATAGCGGGTGAATTCGGGAAGGGCGTCCTGGCGGACACGGCTCTGGCCCTCGATCATGCCCGAGCCTCCTCCCGCAGGCGACCGCGGGCGGCCCGCGGCCGAACGTCCCGCGCCGCCTCCACCAGCAGCGCCAGGCTCATCAGATAGTCGTCGTGCCCCTGCGACGGCTCGACGAAGAAGTTCATCGTCCGGTTGGGCCGATAGGCCGCGCGGGCTCGTTCCATCTCCCGCCAGAAGCAGCGATACTCGGGCGAGCCGTCCTGGGCGTATGTCTTCAGGCGGCCGCCGTTGACCGCTGCCAGTAGCTGGTAGCCCAGACGCGACTTGCTCTCGCTCGAGAAGCGCACAGGCAGCACCACCCCCGGCCGCAGAGCGGTCGCCAGGAAGCGGGCCACCGTCTCCCCCAGGCCCGTGGCGTCGACCGCCACCCGCCGCACCCGCCAGACGTGGCCCAGGAGGTCCACCAGCCGCCCGTGGAGGAGGTCGTGGCGCTCGCCCTGGAAGCAGTAGTGCTCCATCACCTCCACGCGTGGCTCCTGCACCAGGGCATCGCTGGGCGGGAAGACGAGGCGGCCGATGGTGAGCACAGTGGCGTCGTGGTGGTCAGCGGCCTGGCCCTCGCTGGCCTCGCCGCCGATGTCCAGGCCAGCGACGTACGTCTCGCCCGCCGTCGGCTGGCTCCGGCGGCTGTGCTCGCCCTGGAGCTGGGCCCGCTGGCAGGGGCTGAAAAGCCTGCCGCCGCCGGCGATCGGCTTCAGGCAATACTGGGTGAGAAACAGAGGATGGTTCTCGCCCAGGCGCTGGCGCTCCCCCTCCACGTAGCGGCCGTAGGCCGGGTTGCATTCGGCCACCACCTGCCAGTCGTACTGGAAGTGCCGGCGAATGCCGTCCTTGCGCTCCAGCTCGAGATTGGTCTCTCTGGCCTGCTCTAGGAGGGTCGAGTCGTCCCAGGGGGTGCCGTAGTAGACGATGGTGGCGTTGGCGGTGGCCGCCATTGGGCGGAACTCCTTGTCGAACTTCTCCTTGTCCACGTCCTGGGCCTCGTCCACCTCCAGGAGAAGCTGGGCAGTGTGACCGACGACGTTGCTCTGAGGTTCGGCCGAGAGGAACACCTGGCGGGCGCGCCCCACCCGAATGATGTGCCCCTCCTCGCGGGCGCACACGGCGGCCAGGCCGGCCTCGCCCAGGCGAGACCACAGCCGTCGCATGCTGATGCGAGCCTGAGGTCGGAAGGTGGGGGCGCACTTGAGGGCGTCCACGTTCCACCTCATGTGGGCGGTCAGCAGCAGAAGCTCCAGTTGCGCCGACAGCTCGTTCTTGCCCGCCTGGCGAGCCATCATCACCGAGATGCTGTGACCCTGCCGTTGGAACACGCTGCGGGCGATGGCTCGCCCCGCCTCCACCTGATACGGGCGCAGGCGATGGCGCAGTCCCGTTCCGTCCTTACTTCTCTTCTTCATCACTGAATGAGCTTGATGATCACCTGGGTCAGCGCCGTCCCTGCCACCAGAAAGATGAGGCCGTTGACCCGCCCCTTCAGCTCGCCGAGCTGCTGTTCCAGGTGACGCAGCCGCTCCTCGACCACCGCCCGGAAGGGGCCGCCGCTGCTCGGCTTGGTGCCCTCCTTCTGGGCTGCCCGCTGGCGTCGGCGGAACTGGGCCAGGGCTCTCTCCAGCTTGCTAGCCATTGTGGGGAAAGCCCTCGGGGTAGAGGGCGGTGCCGATGCCCCGTACCACCCCGGCAATGCTGTCCGACAGCTCTCTCTGGGCCTTGGGCGACAGGCGGTACTTGGCGGCCACCGCCTTCACCAGCAGGTCGACGCCTTTCGCGATTAGCTGCATGTCTTGAGGACGTCCTTCCAGGGCTTCCTTCAGCCGCACGCGCAGGAGGGCGACCTCCTCGTCCAGTCCTTCCATCTGGCGGGCCCGCTCCCACCTTTCGGCTTCGCTGAGGGACTCCTGGTAGAAGCCTATCGCCTGGCGCCGCCGACCCGTCCTAGCGGCGCCGGCCACGGCCGGACCCTCCTCTGCGGGGTGAGGGCAAGCCCTCTCCGCCCTCAGCCGATAGCACCTCCAGCAAGCCGTAGATGGCGTCGGGCGGAAGCTTGGCCGCCGCCTGGCTGACCCCCAGCAATAGATAGAGGGCGGCCACTTCCCACTCTTTGCGTTCGATGGCTAGGGCCAGGGCTGACATCGCTTTCATTCCTTTCGATCGCTCCTATGGTTGAGGGCACGTAGTACCAGCAAGGAGACGAAGAGCGTCCCCAGGAAGGGAAGCGAGCGGGCCAGCAGCCAGGGGAACGGGGAAAGGAAGGGCGTCTCCCCTCGCCAGCCCAGGTGATAGGTCGTGTACAGGGTCGACAGGTAGAGGCTTTCCACCAGGGCCCCGGCGTTCATCAGGGCCAGGGCGGCAGCCCCGACGCGCCTCGGCAGCGTCTCCTGACGCCGCAGCAGGTACAGAAGAAAGTAGAGGGCGTTGAAGCCCCCACAGAGTGCGGTGGTCAGGTCCTGGGCCACCGCCAGCGCATCGCCAAGGCTGTCCACCAATGCCTCCCATGGCCAGAATGGCCGCCCGTGGTACAGTCACGATCGTTTTCTCTTTCGTGGGCTCGCTAGCCAGCGTCCCGGGTTGTGCTGGCAGGGGGATAATAGAACATGCGTTCTCTACTGTCAAGGGGA
>JAIVWR010000122.1:0-4319 GCA_048636435.1 Acidobacteriota bacterium
GAAAGAAACTTTTGGGGTCAGGAAAAAGGGGATGATTGATCCGATTGATGACCATACAGTATTCAGACTGGCCTCGGTGTCTAAAGGATTTGCCGGTGCCCTGGCCAGCGTATTGGACCAGGAAGGCGCAATTTCGCTGGATGACAGGGTCATAGATCATTATCCTGGCTTTACCCTGAAGGATTCTTCGAGATTCGGATACCATATCCCCCACAAAGCGAGCAGCAAGCCATCGCCGAAGAGGTAGCCTACAACTCATATCGTCCTTGCTGCGGCAACTCCACCGGCTTCCCTGACTGCAACCACGGCGCGGCTGCTCTAGGCCTCGCCTATCTCATGGCCTCTCAGGGAGCGTCGGCCGATGACATCTTCGAGGCCGTCAAGGGCTTCAATTCGTTCTGGTTCCCGCAGCAGTATCACACCCTTGCCCGCTACTTTGAGCAGCAAGGCGAGTCTTGGTCAGAGGTGGATGCCCGCACCGTCGTCGGCATTGAGCACTCCAGCTCTGGCGGCTTCACGCAGGTAAGAGCCGCGCTGCAGCCCGGGGGAGAGGTGCCGCAGGCCGGCGCTGCCAGCGGCTGCTAAGCATAGAGACCGTGCTCCGAGACCAAAGAAGTGACTGCTAGAGGGCGGAACGCATAGAGAGCGGAACGTGAACCTGAACTGGCTGGCGCTGGCCGCCGTGGTAGCCCTCTCTCTGCTGGCGGTGTCTCTGGGCAGCTTTCTGCCCTTCCCGACCGCCGAGGCCAGGACGCGGGAGTTCACCCTGGAGGCCAGCCAGTTCAGCTACTCGCCCTACAGGCTGAAGGTCAATAAGGGCGACCGGGTGATCCTCCGTCTGGAGCCTCAAGACGTGACCCACGGCCTGTACATCGATGGCTACGGGCTCGAGACCCACGCCTCGGTCGGGGAGACCGCCGTCCTGGAGTTTGTGGCGGACAAGGCCGGCACCTTTCGCTTCCGTTGCTCGACGACTTGCGGCAGCCTGCACCCGTTCATGGTCGGCCAGCTATCGGTTGAGCCCAACACGCCCTTCGCCGCTTCCGTCATCGCCCTGGTGCTGGTGGCCGTGGGGGCTCTTGGCTACGGCTGGTGGAGGATAGGGAACCGTGACGCTGGCAACTGACCTGCGCAGGGGACCGGGCATAGCCGAGCCAGCCGTCAAGGATGGCCGCATCGACCTGCTGCGCTGGCCTCTGCTGAAGCGGATCCTCACTCATCGGGCCTTCCAGTTCGCCCTCATCCTGCCCACCCTCTTCTTCTTCGTCCTCATTATCCTTACTGGTCTTTTCGGGACGCCGGTGGGCAACGCCAACTTCGCCATCATCTCCGTATGGATCGTCTGGTGGGCGCTGCTCATAATGCTCCTGATCCCCCTGGGGGGACGGCTATGGTGCACCATGTGCCCCATTCCGGCTGTGGGAGAATGGGTGCAGAGGCGATCGGTGGTGAGCGCTAGCGGCCGTCGCCCCCTGTCCCTGGGCTGGGAATGGCCCAAGCCCCTGCGCAACATCTGGGTGCAGAACTTCGCCTTCCTGGCCGTTGCTGCCTTCAGCGTGATCATCCTTACCCGTCCTATGGTGACCGGCGCCTTGCTGCTGGGCTTCATGCTGGTCGCCCTGGGGCTGTTCCTGCTATACCAGCGGCGGGCCTTCTGCCGCTACGTCTGCCCCGTCAGCGGCTTCATCGGCCTCTACTCGGGGGCAGCGCCCCTCGAGTTGCGGGCGGCCGACCCCGACGTCTGCCTGGCTCACTGTGGCACCCGCGCCAAGGAATGCATCAAGGGCTCGGCCCAGGGCTTCGGATGCCCCTGGATGGAGTACCCCGGCACCCTGGACCGCAACGCCTACTGCGGCCTGTGCAGCGAGTGCCTCAAGACCTGCCCCCAGGCCAACATTGGCCTCTACCTGCGGCCCTTCGGCGCCGACCTGGCGGTGCCCAAGCGCCGCCTGGACGAGGCCTACAAAGGGTTCATCATGCTCACTGCCGCCGTCTTCTACTCGGTGGTGATGCTCGGGCCCTGGGGTCAGATCAAGGACTGGGCCAACCTGGGCGATGGCGAACTCCTGCCCTTCCTGGGCTACGTGGCCCTCATGGCCGCGTGCACGCTGGTGCTGGTGCCGGGCGTCTTCTACGCCGCCAGTTGGCTGGCAAAGCGGCTCTCGGCGGCCAGGGGGGTCTCGGTGCGTCGCCTGTTCGTCGCCTTCGCCTACACAACGGTGCCCCTGGGCCTGGCGGCCTGGATCGCCTTCAGCCTCAGCTTCCTCTTCGCCAACGGCTCCTATGTCTTGCCGGTGCTATCGGACCCCTTCGGCTGGGGGTGGAACCTCTTCGGCACCGCCAACCATGAGTGGACACCCTACATGCCCCAGTTGCTCCCCTACCTCCAGGTGCCGGTACTGGCAGTGGGCCTGGCCCTGTCGGTGGTCCTGGGGCACCAGATCGCCAGGGAGAACATCAGCGACCACGCCCGGGCTCGGCGGTCGGTGATCCCCGTGGCTGCGCTCCTGACCCTGCTAACTCTTGGCCTGCTCTGGCTCTACATCGGCTGAGAGCCGACTGGAGGATGAACAAGAATGGCACAACAAGCGAAGCAACCGCCAATCCTGGCAGCCGCCTTCGCCGCTGAGGACCAGTTGGAGGCGGCGCTGTCCAGGCTGGCTGAGCGCAACATCCCGCCCGACTTCATCGGTGCCTACGTGAGCGATGACGGCCACAACCGTCACGGCCTCCGCGACATCTATCTGCTGAGTGTTCTAGCTCCCAGGCGGCTCCACGAGGATATCAAGGCCTCCTTCCAGGAGTGTGGCGCGCTGTCGGTAGGGAGCGCGGCGGAGATGCGGGCTGCCTACGGGGTGGTGCCTCACCCCGGTGTCCTGGAGCATAGGGAGATGAAGCTGCCCACGGGCCACGAGTACTATCAGTTGGTGAGCAGGGGGTGCAAGAAAGGATGAGGCTGCCCATGCCCTGGCTGGAGAGAGGCGCTATCGTCCTTGTCCTGCTGGTCGTCATCGGGCTACCGGCGGCGGCGTTTAGCTACGAGGGCTTCCTGCGCTCCCAACACGACAACGAGTTCACGCTTGTGGCCACCGTTGGCACCTGGACTCCGAACACCATCCACGTGAAGCAGGGCGAGGTCGTGCGCCTGCGCCTCACGAGCGAGGACGTGGTGCACGGCTTCCTGCTTGAAGAGTTCGACGTAGCGGTCGATGCTGTCTATCCGGGAAGGTTCACCACGGTGGAGTTTGTGGCCGACAAGCCGGGCACGTTCGACTTCGCCTGCACCAGGGTGTGCAGCGTGACCCGTCATGGCCACATGTGGGGGACGCTGGTGGTGGAGCCCCGGGAACCGGCGCCCGCTGCCGGCCCGTCATTGGGGCCATAGCATGGATCCCCTCTTGGCCGGGGGACCCGGGGATGTGGCCCTGGGTCCGGGCCAGAGGATATCTTCGACAGTGAATGAGCGTGTGATTGAAGGGAGCGTGAGACGATGACAGGCCGTACGACCGGCACGCCAAGCACGAAATGGCTTCTCTTCGGGATAGCGGCGCTGGCGGTCGTGTTCGCAACCGTCGCAGCAGGCGTCTTCGCGTACAACGCGGGGCAGGAGAACGGTTCCTCCACGTCCACTGGCGCACAAGGGGAGTTCCCGGCCTTCGTCTACTCCAACGACGAGACCCTCGCCGGCTACGAGGCGGCCGTCGCCAACCCGGAACTCTTCGCCAAGATACCCTGCTACTGCGGCTGCGGGTACCTGCCGGATGACCCTCACCAGAGCGTATCCGACTGCTTCCTCAACAGCGACGGCACCTTCGACTCTCACGCCTCTGGCTGCCAGATCTGCGTCAGGATCGCCCTGGATGCCGTTGAGTGGCAGGAGCAGGGTCTGAGCGCGGCGGCCATCCGGGCGAAAGTGGATTCCAAGTACTCCCAGTTCGGCCCGGCTACGGACACGCCACCGGTCACCGACTGACGGCCCTCGTGGCCAGTAGCCCCGTCTGCGATTTCGACCTCAGTATGCGGTAGGGATGAAGTCCTCGGGCCGCGAATCGTCGCCGGAGGGCCGACCATCGCCCCGAAAACGCGAAAACCCGCCGTCTGCGGCGGGTTCCACCGTATGGTAGGGGTTTTCCAGCCCGGTTCCTCTCCTCAGGCCCCCTTATCTAGCGAATGGTCGGGGCGACTGAACTTGAACCACCGACCTCCTGAACCCCATTCAGTAGGGCGGAAATCCCGCCTACGACGCCAATGCCCTATCTGACGAGTACTGACCGGCGGGACGATTCAGGTGGCGGAACTTTTCGGCCTCCAGGCCACCT
>JAIVWR010000123.1:0-4293 GCA_048636435.1 Acidobacteriota bacterium
TCGATCTTGAGGCGGTAGCGCTGAACGTCGGCGGCCTCCTCCAAGAGGAAGCGGCGCTCCTCAGGGCGGAGGTTGAGAACGGTCTCTACCAGGCCCTGGCCGATGATGGCGTAGCTGCTCTGGCTGGCGTTGGCCCGGAGGAGAAGGTCAGTGATGTCCTTGAGGCGGACCCGCTTGCGGTTGATGTAGTAGTTGCTGTCGCCGGAGCGGCGAGCCCTGCGGGTGATGGCCACCTCGGCGAAATCGAGGGGAAGCCAGCCGTCGCTGTTGTCGAGAGTGATGGTGACCTCGGCCGCCTTGGCCGCTGACCGGCGAGAGCTGCCGCTGAAGATGACGTCTTCTAGCTTGCGAGCTCTGAGAAGGCGACTGCTCGTCTCGCCCAGGACCCAGCGGAGGGCGTCGGCCACGTTGCTCTTGCCGACACCGTTGGGGCCGACAACGGTGGTGATGCCCGGCCCGAGCTCAAAGGCCGTGCGGGTGGCGAAGCTCTTGAATCCCTGGATTTCCAGTCGCTTTAGGTACATAGCTCACTTGCCTGGCAGGGAGCGGGCTCGTCAGTGTCGATAGCCTTCAGGGCCTGCTGGGCGGCCTTGTTCTCCGCCTCCTTCTTGCTTCTGCCTTGGCCCTGACCCAGAGCGCGGTCGTCCACCAGCACCTCCACGGTGAACATCTTGGCGTGGTCCGGTCCCTCGGCGGTGACGGTTCGGTAGGAGGGCATCGCCTGCCAGCGGGCCTGCGCCATCTGCTGCAGCCGTGACTTGCTGTCCAGCGCTATTTTCCCAGCCGTCACTTGGGCAAACTCTGGCTTGAGGCACCGGAGGATCAGGGCCCTGGTCTTGGTCAGGCCGCTGTCCAGCAGGACTGCTCCCACTATCGCCTCGAAGGTCGAAGCCAGGTTGGAGGGTCTCTGCTGGCCACCGGTCAGTTTCTCGCCCCGGCCCAAAAGGAGATAATCGCCGAGGGAGAGCCTTTCGGCAGCCCGAGCTAGGGTCTCCCAGCGGATGAGGGCGGTCTTGAGTTGGGTGAGGTCCCCTTCGTCCAAGAGAGGAAAGTCGCGGTACAGCTTCTGGGAGACGATTAGCCCCAAAGCGGCGTCGCCCAGAAACTCCAATCGCTCGTTGGACTCTAGCCCTGAGGCGTGAGCCTCGTTAAGATATGACCCGTGGACTAGGGCCTGTCGGAGCAAGGAAAGGTTTTTGAAGTTCAGGCCAAGAGCCGTTTCTAATCGTGATAGGGGTGGCCCCTGTTCTATGGCTACCTCTGTCTTAGATGCCAAACCTTAACCTTTAAAGACCTCCGCTGAGCGCACATCCGCGTTCAGGGGACACCTCTCCGCCGCGCTCAGTCAGATGGGAAAACATAAGAGGCTTGCTGCGGGGAGAGTCCTACAAACGCAGGTAATGATAGAGGGCTGAGAGGCCAATGTCAAGCGCCCATAGTGGTGGCGACAAGACAAAAGCGTAGGCGAAGCATGGCAGGGAGGAGCCTAACCAAACCCGCAAACCTCCTGCGCCGGTTGCGCAGAGGCCTCGCCGCCGATGTCGGCGAGGCGCTCGAGGTTGTGCTGCGCTTGGCGGAGGAGGAGGGCCGCACACTGTATCTGGTGGGCGGTGGCGTGCGAGACGTGGTGCTGCGGCGGGGGCAGGTGGATATAGACGTGGTGGGCGAGGGGCCGGTGGTGTCGTTGGCCGAAAAGGCCGCGTTGGTACTGGGTGGACGCTGGGTGGAGCACCGGGCTTTCGGGACGGTAACCGTGGAGGGTGGAGATTTCCGCCTGGACCTGGCGATGGCCCGCGCCGAGAAGTATGCGCGGCCGGGGGCCCTGCCGAAGGTCAGACCGGCGTCCATTGACGAGGACCTGGCCAGGCGCGATTTCACCATCAACGCTATGGCCCTGGCCCTGTGCGGGCGCGAGCGCGGACAGCTCCTCGATCCCTTCGACGGCATGGGCGATATCGCTGGCGGGCGTCTGCGCGTCCTCCACGACCGCAGCTTCATCGACGATGCCACCCGCATTCTGCGGGCCGTTCGCTACGAGACCCGCTTCTCGTTTGGCATCGAGGAGAAGACGCTGGCATTGCTCAAGCGGGACCTGGCCTACCTGGACACGATCAGCGGCGCGCGGGTGCGACACGAGCTCCTGCACCTGCTGGCGGAGGACGAGCCGGAGAAGGGCTTCCTGCGGTGTCAGGAGCTAGGGGTGCTGGCCGCGATCCACAGCGCTCTGCGCTTCGACGATGAGCTGGCCGTGGCCTTCCGGCGGGCGCGTCGCGCTGGCCGGGCCGCGCCGCAGCCCGAGCTCCACCTGGCCCTGCTGGGCACTCGACTCTCCCCTGCCGATGCCGAGGCGGTAGCTCTCAGGCTGGCCCTGTCGAAGAGGCAGCGGCAGGCGCTGGAAGGCGCGGCCGCCCTGGCCCAGCTCCTGCCCTGGCTCTCGCGGGCGGATGTGCGCCCCAGCCAGGTGGTCGAACGGCTGGAGCCGTTTCCCCTGGCGGCCGTCGAGGCCTGTGCCCTGGTGGCCGCTCAATCCAGGGCTAAACGAATGCTGGGGCGCTATCTGGCGGAGTGGCGTTATGTCAAGGCTTCCCTCGATGGCAGAGCCCTCGAGCGTTTGGGCGTAGCGCGGGGGCCAGGTATGAGCGATGTGCTGCGATTGCTGAAGGCCGCCCGGGTGGATGGAGAGGCGAGCAGTCGCGAGGAAGAGGTGGAGTTGGTTCGGGGCGTCTTGACAGGGAAGGTTGAGATGCCACGGGCGGGCGGTGGGGAAGAGTGATCAGGGTTGTTCCGTGGCAAAGCGGTGGAGGACGGCAGCTGTGTGTTTGGCAGCGCGGAGGAAATCGGCCACGCGGATGTTCTCGTCGGGGGCGTGCATGCGCGACTCCGGATAGCCGACGCCAAAATCGGTCGTGGGCAGGCCGAGGGTCTCGACGAAGGGGTAGAGGGGCCCGGTTCCGGCCATGCTGGGGATGAGGACGGGCTCCTGGCCGTAGACCTGGCGGGCTGCCTCGCACACCAGGCCCACGAAGGGGTGGTCGATGGGCGTGCGGGCCGGCCGCTCGGCTGACAGGCAGCGCACCTCCACATCTCCGTAGCCCTTCTGGTGAAGATGGCGCCGGAGCTTCTCCAGCACTTCCTCGGGCTCCTGGTCTGGCGCCAGGCGGAATTCGAGCTTGGCCATGGCCCGCGCCGGCAGCACCGTCTTGGTTCCCGGGCCCTGGTAGCCGGAGCTGAGCCCGTCGATGTTGCAGGTGGGCTCGAACAGGTGGCGCAGGCGGTAGTCCAGCCCGCTGACGCCCTTCAGGAAGCCGTCGATCCCCAGGCTGCGTGCTCTGTGCGCTTCTTCGGCAGGCATAGCCTCCACTGCTGCCCTCTCCTGGGGGCTGTTGGCTCGTACTCGCTCATAGAAGCCGTCGATGAGGATGTTCTCCTGCGGGTCCTTGAGGGTGGCCAGGGCCCAGAGGAGACGCCAGGCGGGGTTGGGCAGCACGGTGGCGTAGGACGAATGGGCATCGCGGTTGGCCCCGCGGGCCTCCAGTTCGACGTAGAGGAGGCCTTTCGCCCCCAGGGTGATCTGGGGCTGGCCCTGCCAGTTGACGCCGCCCCCTTCCCACAGGCAGGCGTCGGCGGCCAGAAGCTCACGCCGCTCCTCCACGAAGGGCTCGATGCCCGGGCTGCCGATCTCCTCGTCACCTTCGATGCAGAACTTGAGGGACAGGGGCACCTGCCCTCGCACCGCCTGGAAGGCGCGGATGACCGCCAGGCGGGCGGCGATGTTCCCCTTGTTGTCGCAGACGCCCCGGCCGTAGAGCTTGTCGTCCCGCAGGGCGGGCTCGAAGGGGGGCGACGACCAGAGGTCGAGGGGCTCCGCCGGCTGGACGTCGTAGTGGTTGTAGAAAAGGATGGTCTTTTCCGTCGAGGCGCCGGCTAGCTCGCCGTAGACCACGGGCTGGCCGCCGGCCTTGGGGATGATCTGGGTGCGAAAGCCGAGGCTCCGAAGCATGGCGCTCAGCAGCTCCGCCGTCTCCTCGATGGCTCTTCCTTCGGCGCTAACGCTGGGCAGGCGGCAGAGGCGGACCAAGTCGTCGATGGCCTCCTGCTGGTGCTCCTCGATGTGACGAAAGACATCTTCCATCGCTTTCCTCCTAGCGCTCCGACTCCAGCCAGGCGGCGGCGAGGGCGGGGCACGCCCAGCACGGTCACGCCATCTACCTTTTGCCGGTCAAAATCGGCAGGTGCGACCAGCGTGACCTCGTGACCAGCGGCAGCCAGTGAGCGGGCTTGTTTGTAGAAAAC
>JAIVWR010000124.1:0-4276 GCA_048636435.1 Acidobacteriota bacterium
CACTCCTGCTCCATAAGGAAGACCTCCTCCGCACTCCAACCTTCCTGTGGGCCCTCTATCCGGACTACATTACGGGCTGGGATCGGGAGAAGAACGAGCATATAGATGGTTTCCTGGAGTCCTTAGCCGTTCTCATGCCCTATTTCCGGAGACACCTTGCACAGAGCGTCTTTACCAAACGTCTCCTGGAGGAGCGCATCGATGGCTATGAGTTCGAGGTCTGCTTCCTCGGCATCGACCTCGAGGGCATAGGCCGCTGCCGGCGCGAGAACCGACCCCAACGCTCCGAGCTGACGGTCTTGTGGCAACACCGCTGGCGCACCGACAAGAACGTCCAGGGGGCGCTGGACATCATCGAGAGCCTGGCGGCCAAGCATAGGGATGTGAAATTCATCGTCGGCCGAAAAGAGGACTGGGATGAGCCATTCTGGGCCCCTCAGAGCCTCAAAGACTACTGCGCAGATGCCCTGACGAGGCTCAGCCGGCTGGGCAACGTACAGTTCGTATCCCGCTTCGAGGCCCAGGTCGATTACTGGCGCTTCCTGTCTGAGATAGATATCGCCTTCTCCTGTTCGTACCACGAGACCTTCGGCATCGCCATGCTGGAGAAAGCCTACGCTGGTGCCGCCTGTGTGGTTCCCAATACGGTGGCGTATCCCGAGGTTCACAGCGGAGCAGTCCTGGTCGACCATTTCCAGATCGCTTCAGCGGTGGACAGATTGATTCGGGAGCCCGAGTTTCGAGCGCAGGTGGCCCACCGTTCCCAACAGAACGCCAGCAAATACGATGTGAGCAGAACGGTCGAGAAGCTCGCCGAAGTGTCTATGTCGTCAGCATTTTCTCGCGCTTCTTGAGCGCGGCAGCCGAGACGGCGAGGGATGAGGAGCGAGAGCGCTTCTACCCCTCGTGCTCCTCGACCTTCACGCCCAGCGGCTCCAGCTTGGCCAGGAAAGCCTCCGGATCGATAGCCGCCTCCGGCGCGAAGGCGCCCCGCTCGCTGATCTCCCCCTGCGCCAGCATCACCGCCCCCACCGCAGCCGGGATGCTGGTGATGTTCTTCATCCGGCCCACGCACGTGTACCGGCGGTGCGCCTGGCCCCCGTCCTGCTCTCCGTATACGTCCACCCGAAAGCCCGACACCGTGCACTTCCCCGCCGGAAGCCGCGGCAGCAGGCGATGGAAGGTGGCGGCCCAGAATCTCTGACTCCGCTCGCCGCGCACCAGGCCCACCCGCTCCAGCAGGATGCCCGCCCGGGCCAGCCAGGCCGGCCAGATGCCCCCCTTGAGCGTCACCGTCTCCAGCCCCTCGATGCTCCTGGGGATGGTCACCGGCTCGGCGTGACCGGTGTGGTAGACCGGCAGGCGACCACAGGGCGACGGGAACTGCACCATCTCCCTGCCACTGCCAGAGCGAACCAGCACCTCTCGCCCGCCTCTGAACGACGGCACCTTCCCGCAGAAGATGTGCACTGCGTGGCGGTAGTTCGCATAGCCACCGGCATCGTCGGCCCCGCCGAACCAGGCGATGTGGATGCGGCGAGGCTGGCTCATGGCCAGCGCCCCCTTCTTCGCCATCAAGTTGGTGAGACCGGGGCAGTTGCCCAGGCCGGTTAGCACCGCCACCCCCGCCTTCTTCGCCGCCTCGTCCAGCGCCAGGGCCTCCCGTGCCGCCTCGTAGTCATCGGCGATGCTGACGTAATGCACGCCAGCCTCGATCGCGGCGCGGGCTAGCGGCCCCTCAAAATAGACAAACGGCCCAACAAAACCGAGCGCCACGTCATACCCGCGAATGGTCTCCACCAGCGCCTGGTGGTCAGTAGCATCCACCCGGCAGGCCTGCACCACGCCGCCTAGCTCCCCGGCCAGCTCCTGCGCCGCCGCCAGGTTGAGCTCGGCCACCATCACCTCGCTCACACCCGGATGACTAGCCAGGGTGCGCACTGCCTGGTTCCCCATGTCGCCTGCCCCGCCCAGCACCACGAATCGCATGGCTCGCCCCTTTCCCACCTATGGTAACGACTACCCCTAGATACCGATGATTGCCGGCTCGAAGGGCACCTTGTTCAACGGCTCGTTTCCATTCTTGGTGATGAGCACCGTCATCTCCATCCTCATGCCGCCTACGCCCGGCTTGTTCAGCACCAGGGCCGCAACCTCGACCATGTTCGGTTGAAGCACCAGGTCTCCCTTCGATTCGTATGGCACGCTGGAATTCATCACCACCGGGTAGTATTCGTTGCCCAGTATGCCTATCCCGTGACCGTAGCCCGGCAGAGCGTACTGCCTGTAGCCCGTTCTATCCATGAAGGCGTCCATCTTGTCCGCCACCTCCCCGTATGTCACCCCCGGCTTCATGCTCTCCAGCAACAGGTTGCAGCTAGCGACAAAAGCCTTCGCCAGCTCCCGCTGCTCGGGCGTAGGCTCGCCCATTATGGCGTTGCGGGCCAGGTCGCCCAGATACAGATTGTACATGGCGTGCAGGTCCAGCAGTACGTTGTCGCCGCGCTCGATTCGTTTCCTGGTAGGCGGGGTGCACCCTCCCCAGAAATACGCCGTTCTTGCGCCTGAGCCTATCTCCTGGCCGCCGGTGAACGTCCAGTTCAGCTCGCTGCCCGCCTTCCTCATGGCGTATTCAGCGATGCCCGCCACCTCCGTCTCCCTCATGCCAACCTTCATCTGCTTGAGCACCACGCCCAGCCCCAGGTCACAGATCTCGGCGGCCCGCCTGAAGTATTCGATCTCGGCCTCATCCTTGATGATGAATATCTCATTCAGGAAGTCGGTGGCGTTCTTGAAGGTGGCCTGGGGGAAGGCCTCCCTCAGGATCTCGTACTCGCTGGCCAGCAGGAAGGTCTCTATCCTGATGGGCGAGTGGCCCAGCTCGACCCCTATTCGCCCTTTCTCCAGTCCCTTGGCTCTAAGATATGAGAGAATCTGGTCCCACATAGTCATCCCCGGCAGAGGAGCCACACCGGTCACATTCTTGAAGAAGCTGTCGTCCTTCACCCGTTCGCTATCGAGCCCCAGCACGTATAGCTGCGGCTCACCCTCGCGCGGAATGACGGCGATGCCCCGCCAAGGGACGAAAGCGCCGAATACGTACCCCACGGTGCTCAGTCTTGTGGCGATCAGCACGTCAATGTCCTGCTCATCCATCTTCGCCTGGATCTTCTTCAGCCTGGCCTTGTGGTCCGCCTGCGTGCTCAACTTCCCACCTCCTGCTGCCTGCTTGAGACAGGAGGGACGTTCGTCGCTGCCCCTCCCACAGTGCTAATCTAGCACAGAAGCGGTCAAGGGTCGCGGCCCGAGGGTCAGGGAGCGCGGGCGCCTTAGCTCGCCGCGAAGTTCATCGTGAAGCCGAGAAAGCGCCGACGGTGCTCCAGCAACCGGAAGCCGCTGGCCCGGCAGAGGTCGCGGACCACATCCGCGAACTGATAGTCGGGGTCCGGCAGGATCTCGCTGATGGAAAGGATGCCGCCGGGCTTGAGGACGCGGCGCAGTTCGGCCAGCGCCTTCGGGCGGTCAGGAAGTTCTCCCAGGACGGTAACCAGAAAGGCGCAGTCAACCGAGCGATCACCCAGGGGCAAGCCCAGAGCGTCCCCTACCAGCGGCAGGACGTTCGTAACCCCCGCTTGCAGCAGACGGTGGCGAAGCGCCCCAATCATTCCGGGCTGGATGTCCACGCAGACCAGCCGTCCCTCGGGGCCAAGCCTGCGAGCGACCTCAACGCTGAAATAGCCGGGGCCCGGGCCCAACTCCAGGACGGTGTGGCCCTTATCTATGCGAAAGCTGTCAACCGTCGAGCGGACCGGCTGCACCACCCGGCGGGGCAGGTTATCGAGCATCCAGCGCCAACTGTATGGGCAGGCCCGGCTGCTCTTATACCGCTGGGTGAGCGAGTACAACCACAGGGCGGATACCATCGCCCAGGCGACAACTACAACTCGGAGAAGAAGGAACAAGGCGCGCATCGCGGTCCCCCTCGCTCTCGATTCGGCTTGGTCAGCCGTGGGGAGCAGTATATCACTGTTGCTGCCTCGCGTGGTGGTGCTCTCTACGCCCTCCCCCAGGCGCTCGCCCCAGCAGGAGCGCAGGCACCACGCCCACCCAGACGAAGATCGCTCCCACCAGGAACGAGCGATCGTACGCGCTGGCAGTCCGCTCTGCAAACACGGCTTGCAGCTCCCCCGACAGCTCGTCGAGGGTTGGCCGCAGAGGATCGGCCAGTTCCGGCCCGACGGTTTCCTTCACCTGTTCGTAAAGGTCGAACGTCGGC
>JAIVWR010000125.1:0-4260 GCA_048636435.1 Acidobacteriota bacterium
GCCACGACCCCATCACGCCCACCAGTCGGTTCGAGGACGGGTTCCACCTGACCTGCGAGCGGATCGGGGAGGACGAGCACATCCGCCAGGACCACCGCCTCCGCTCGCAGCGGGCGGTGCGTTCCCCCCTGTACTGGGACCTGGACGAGAAGTGCCGGGCGGCCGGCGCCTACCTGATCCGCGACGCCGTTCACCGCTTCATTGCTGAAGAAGGCATTGACTACTACAAGCGCTTCACGCGGGAGGTGGTGGAGGAGGGCCGGCGCATCTTCATGGCACGGGTTCGAGAGCGGCTGCTGCCCGGCCGCTACCGGACCGCATCCTTCGTTGGCATTCCATGGAAGGAAGAGGCGTGGCAGCCGCGGGCCCGAAGAGACTTCATCTGTCATGCCCCGATGGAGATCGTCATTGGCCGGGACGGTGACTTCTTCCTCACCATGGAGGGAGCGAGCGCGCCGGGTTTTCACTCCTTCAACTGCGCCGAGGGCCCGATGCAGGGAGCCATCTGGGTGCTCCTCTCTCAGATGCTTGTCTACGACGGCAAGCTGAACGATGGGTCATACTTGGCGCTGCGCCATTACTTCCCGCCGGGGACCTGGTGCAACGCCCAGGATCCACAGCTGTCGTACTCCACGCCCTGGGCGTTTCTCATCCCGGCTTTCACCGGGCTCTTTCGCTGTCTGTCCAGGGCGTTGTTTGCCCGCGGCTATCGCGAGGAGGTAGTCTCCGGCTACGGCTTCACGGGAGACGCCATCCAGGGGGGCGGCACCCTCGCTTTCAACGGCGAGTACTGGCCGGCTGCCAATTTCGAGATAAGCGCCGTTGGCCTGGGCGCCAGCGCCGTCCACGACGGGCTGGACTGGGGCTACGCCATGTGGAACCCGGAGTCGGACCAGGGCGATGCCGAACTCTGGGAGCTGCTAGAGATAGGCATTCCCTACCTGGCCCGGCGGGTCAAGGCAAACACGGCTGGCTACGGCAAGTACCGCGGGGGTTCGGGCTGGGAAGCCGTGCGGCTGCTCGTGGGGAACCGCGACGCCGAACTCTACATCGGCCGCGCGGACGGGCCAACTTTTATGGGCCCCGGGATCTTCGGCGGCTATCCGCAGGCGACCAGCTACCGCCTCTGGAGCAGAGGCAGTGAGATTATGGAACGGGCTTCCAAAGGGCAGCCCTACCCCTTGGGCGATGACCCGGAAACGGAAGAGTTCGAGGAGCAAGCGGGCGGCGAGATAATGCGAAGACACGCCGCGATGATGATGCCGGAGATCTTCCATGACAGAGATGTGCTCCACTACGTTCTTTCCGGTGGGCCCGGCTGCGGTGACCCCCTGGAGCGACCGGCTCAGCGGGTGGTGGACGATATGAATGAGGGCATCTTCAGCGTGCGTATTACGGAAGACGTGTTCGGCGTCGTGGCCAGCCGCGACGAGGGGCAGGAGAGGTACACGTTGGACGAGGACGCCACGGACGCGCGGCGGCAGGAGATCCGACGCCTGCGGGCCGAACGCTCGCTGCCCTACGAGGAGTTCTGGCGGCGGGAGCGTCAACTCGTCGAGCAGGGGCAGCTGGCCGAGCCGGTTCGGGGCATGCTTCGCGAGAGCATGGGCCTATCACAAGCTTGGGCGCAGGAGTTTCGGGCCTTCTGGAAGCTGCCCGAGGGCTTCCAGCCGTAGGAGGGGCGAGATGGACAGACGAACGGCCGAGGACCTGATCGACGGGCAGCTACCCTGGCCCCAGCTCAAAGAGGTCATCTCCCATCCCAAGGACCCTGGCCGCTTCCAGGTAGTCATGGAGGTGCTGCGAGAGCGCCTCGGCTGGGAAGAACCGGTTCTTCTCCCCCTGGCCGAGCACCTCTACGTGGTGCAGAAGGGAAGCCAGCGGGTGGTGCGCTGCGATTGCGGGTGCGAGTTCGGGGACTACCGGGAGAACTGGAAGACGAAGGCGCGAGTGTTTGTGCGCAACGACGAATCGCTGCTACTGGAGGTCTACCCGAAGATGATGCACAGTGACCCCGAGTGGATGGAGCTGCGGGAGTTCTACTGCCCGGGGTGCTTCGCCCTGCTGGAGGTTGAGGCGGTGCCTCCCGGCTATCCAGTCCTGTTCGATTTCGAGCCGGACATTGATGGGTTCTACGAGTGGCTGGGGCTGCCGCTGCCGTCGAGCGCCGGCGAGTAGTGTTGGGGCATCTCAGTTGATAAGGGCGGTGCGGACCTACGACTGCGGGGTGCCGACCTAGGCGGCGAAGGCGGAGGCCCAGCGAACCGCCTCCGACAGATGCGAGCGAAGCACGTCGAAGCCAAAGTATCGCTTGCCTACGGCGATGTTGTGATGGGTGACGTTCTCGCGCTCCTTCTGGTCCGTCAGAAGCGTCACCATCTTCTGCGCCGCGCGGGTTAACACTTCGGCGGGTACACGGACGAGTCCTGCCGGGTCGCTCTCCTCAAGGACGGTGTCTCCCAGCGAGATGACCCGCACGCCCTTTGGTGCGATGTCGTCCCTGAAGACGGGGTATTCGAATACCGCCACGGGGAGGCCAGCGGCAAAGGCCTCCAGCAGTTGATTGCCGAATCCCTCCCAGCCCGACGGGTAGAGCACAAAGTCGGCCATGGTGTACATATCGGGATAGAGGGCATAGAATCCCTCCTCCGCCACACGCAGAGGGAAAACCTCGTCTCCCACATATAGCCAGTCGACCTTCAGCGCATCGAGCAGCGCGAAGAGGCTCTCTCGGTAATCGGCGAAGGCGCGTTCGGGCCTGCCCGCCAGAACGAGCACGATCCGGCTTTCCTGGGTGAACACCTCGCTGTGGTACAGGGCCTTGCCGACCATATCTCGGCGAAGACCTTGCAATACGGCGGCCAGGTGAGCCGCCAACTCTATCTGCTTATTCGGCACGATACGAGCTCCGACGAAGAGCACGACGTCAGACCTGTCGATGCCATGCTTGGCCCGGAGTTCCCCCCGGATCCTCGCGTAATCTGGGGCATCGAGCCGGTGGTCAAAGTCCATGGTATCGTGGATGATTCCGGCCCGGACGCCCCTCGCGCCGAGAGCCCTGTGGTTGCGCGTGTTGATCGTCCAGTGGGAGAGGCTCGGCATCTTGGGAGGGAAATACCCATCGAGCAGGGACTGCGCGAAGCTACACGTCGCGGTGAACTTGTAGGCCCCTTCGCTGAGGACATCGTGGTGGATCGCCACACAGGGCAGCCGGAGGTCTGCGAGCAGCTCGGTGAGACTGACCGTGGCCACTGGATGAACGGGCAGCGACAGCATGTTGTGCACGAAGAGCATGTCCGGCGCCAAGGCTTTGATCCCCTGGCCCAGTTCTCGCTTCAGCTCTGCGACGGCTCGTCCGAACGCCCGCTCAAGCTCGGCCTCGTCGGCAAAGTCGGTGATCCCGTGGCCGAAAAGGTTGCTCATCATCACCGCCACATCCTGGCGGTCGAACTCCAGCGCCGGCACGGGGAGGTCCGCCCAATCGTAGGCCGAGCAGATGGCGACCTCATGGCCCATCGCTTCGAGAAGGGCCTGGCGCTTCATGATCTCGAGGGATACGCCGTCGGTGCCCGCCGAGTCGGTCACATCTGCCGTGGTTCTGCGGCCTTCAGCGCGCGTCCGGGGGGAGCGGAAGTGGAGAATAAGCACCTTCATGCAGTCGACTCCGTTCCTTGACAGGTTGCCTCTTTCCCAGGGTACCGGTCAATAGCGGTTACCTGTGGGGTGCCAATATGCCATCCGGCCCTTCGCAGGTCAAGCGGCCACGGAGTCGTGGTCGTGGTGCAGAGGGCTGCCCGGCTCCCCAGCCTTAGTGGATGGGGAGCTCGACCGTGAAGGTGGTACCTGTGCCGGGGTAGCTATCGACCCGTATCGAGCCCCGGTGGGCCTCCACGATCCACTTGGCGATCGCCAGCCCCAGGCCGGCCCCTCCCTCGGCCCGGGAGCGCGCCTTGTCCGCTCGGTAGAAGCGGTCGAAGAGGTGGGGGAGGGCCTCCGGCGGGATGCCGCTGCCCGAGTCCCTGACCCGCACCACGGCCTTGCCGCCATCTGCCTCCAGCGTCAGCCCCACTGTTCCCGCCGCATCCGTGAACTTGATGGCGTTGTCCAGCAGGATGAGCAGAAGCTCCCTCAGGCGCATCTCATCCCCTCTGACCCGCACCGGCCCGTCGACGCGGACGTCTAGCTGAAGCCCCTTCTTATCGGTCAGCACCCTCACCTGCTTCCCGACGTCTTCCACCAAGTCGTGGAGGGCAACTTCCG